>CAIWMA010000356.1 GCA_903913645.1 uncultured Bacteroidales bacterium
AGCTTCCCGCCATCGAAAAGCATATTAAATCCGGTAGCAATGCTATGATTTTCAGTGAAATTAAACTCGGCAATAAATCCCCAGGCAAAACCAACTTTGGCGCCTGCACCAACATAATTATCCACGTTGGGTTTCATCCAGCTTATATGCGGGGCCGCTTTTAGTCCGAAATAATATGGAGGATATTGCGCTTTGGCGGCATATGTAACAATCGATAAAAGCAGAACTAAAGTTATTTTCGTTTTCATAACAGATGTGTAAATAGTTTAATTACAGAACTGCAAAGGTCGGTAAAAAAAGTCTTTACATTGATATTATTTGTTTTTGGATGTTTTGTGTACTTTCTAAAATGTTTTCCTGAATAATAACTTTGTTGTTCAGTCGTTCTTATACCATGAAAAAACCAGAAATTAAAGTAATTCTATTTTTATTAATTCTGATATCTTCCGGCTTAGGACTGAAAGCTCAGGGGATATTTAGTCTGGGACCTAAAATCGGTTACAATTCTAATAGGCTGTCCGATAACATGGATTCTGTTCAATCAGGAATTAAAAATTCGTTTCAGATCGGGGCGTACGTGCGAATCGGTTCGAAGGTCTATTTTCAGCCCGAAGCAAATTACCAGGTATCGACAAGCAATCTTAACAAGGGTTCCGGATCGTCATTTCAAAGCCAGGAAATAACTGTTAAATCCTTGAAAATTCCAGCCTTAATCGGAATCAAACTTATAAATAAAGGGTCGTTTAATCTACGAGTCATGGCTGGCCCGGCTTACACTTTTGTAATTGATAAAAAACTGGACCCTCAACATATGGATGGTTTGTGGCCCATACAGTCGGTTGATGATATCAAAAACAGCAACTGGTCTGTGCAAATGGGCGGCGGACTTGATGTGCTCTTTATGACCCTGGATGTGCGATACGAATTTGGCGTCGACAATATCTATACCGGCAGCAGTAACTTTGAAATGAAGAATAATGTGTTTAATGTCAGCCTGGGAATAAAATTTCTCTAAACAGAAGTATAGAAAAGTAATATTTGTATGAACCGAACCTATTTGCATAACTATTTTATCTTTTTGACTTTTGCATTAATGCTTGTCTTTCAGGCTTGCACAAATAAGAACCCGGAAGTCAAACTGCCATCACAACCTGAAGTAACAGTGCCGGAAAGCAAAATTGTAATAAAGCGTTATGAAAAGGCACTCTTCAGTCTGGATAAACGAAACCTGAGGCATGGGATGGCTACCCTTCAGCCAGACTATGCATTCTTCCTGGGTAATCAATGGCAGGATACAATGAACATTCTCAGAGTCTATAATTTTCTGAATGACCCGAATATCAGGGAATTGTATGACCTGACTTTAAAAAAATATCCGGATGTTACTTTTCTTGAAAATGATCTGAAGGCTGCTTTTGACAGGTTCAGGAAATCTTATCCAGAAAAATCAGTTCCCAAGGTTTTTACTTATGTTTCGGGACTGGATATCGATAATCCTGTGTATTATTCGGATACAGCGATGGCTATCGGATTGGACCTTTTTCTGGGTAGTGAAGCCGTGGTTTATCCCAAAGCGGGAATTCCAAAGTACAAAACCAACCGCTTAACCAAAGAACACATTTTGCCACAATGCATGCAGGCGGTATCTGATAACCTTGTGCGGATGGATGAAAAAAGCAATATGCTTCTCGACCAGATGATTATGGCAGGGAAAGCATTGTACTTTCTGGACGTTATGTTGCCTGACGCAAAAGATGAATATAAAATCGGCTATTCAATTGAACAGCTTGAATGGAGCCGAAAGAATGAAAGCAGCATCTGGGCTTTTATTATTGAACGTCAATTGCTTTTTTCGTCCGATCCGCAAGGCGTTTCTAAAATGATGACTGATGCTCCGTTTACCTCGGGTTTTGCTGCTGAATCGCCCGGCAGGCTAGGTGCTTACGTGGGTTGGCAGATAGTAAAGGCTTATATGAAGGAGGCTGATGGTATCACACTGAAACAATTGATGGAAGACACCGATGCCAGGCATATTCTGAAAGTATCGCAATTTAAGCCTGGAAAAAGCTAGGTAGCCGGAGTTTTGCAGTTAAAATGAGTGATGACATGGCGCGGGGTGAAAGGGCGACCGAAACACTGAAACATGAATCACTGAAACCAAACTTAAAAATAACAAACTACTTCCCCTTTATCCTGTTTAATCCTGCCTGGGCTTTATTGCTGATACTAAAATGGTATTCGTCGAAATCCATATCCAACACTTTCAGGTAATATTTCCTGGCTTGTTTGTAATCATTTTGTTTTTCATACATGATACCTAGCTGAAGCGAAGAATTGGCTGCAAAAAAATATGGCATCTCTTCACCATTTTTTATGGTTTCCATGTAATAGAACACAGCTTCATCCGTTTTTCCCCAGTTATGATATATCCTGCCAAGTCTGTAGGTATATTCGATTCCTGATTTCGTATCAACGGCTTTATATCCGTCAAGTTCCTCTTTGGCACGTGCATAATATCCTCCGTCGAAAAGTAGCCGCGCTTTCAATAATTGTATATCAGTCTTAACGTTTTTATTGGCAAAGGCCAGGGCTTCGCGGTCGTTGTCAACCTGGTCGTTTCCCCTGAGTTTGATTCGTTCAATATATGTACTGTAATGTTGTTGATCATTTTGAATCAGATAGTACCAGGCCAGGTGCATATAGGCGGAGCGGATGTAGTTTTTCCCTTTAAAATTACCGAGGAAGCTCAATAGAGGATAACAGGCATCCTTGTCCAGGTTGTTTAGTTTTGCGACTCCAAGCATATAATCAAGGTAATAGAAAGGATACCTGTCGGAAGTGCGTGGACAGTCTGTCAGCAGCTGAATTACTTTATCGTTTTCGCCTGCCCTGGAATAGATATTTGCAAATGAATAGATCAGTAAAGGACTTTCATTAGTTATCGATGAAAGAGCTGACGTTTTTAATTTCTGCGCCAGGTTGAGTGCTTCAGGTATATCAGCCGAAAGATTTAAAGTTACAAAAGTGAGCAGAAAAACGGTTTCGGGTACCAGGAAGCTTAATTGTGGATCGGATGCAACCTGCTGGTAGGCTTCTTTTATTTCGGAATTTCCTTCAGGTATGGTCCCTTCGAACTGGAGTGAGCGCACAGCCCATTGATATTTTGCCGGTACTGTGCCAATCAGGGAATGCAGTATACCCAAGCCTGCTTTGTTCATGGCAAAATCCGGAAATTTAAGCTGGTTTTCAATCAGCAAGCGGTATGCCCGGTTAATATCAAGGCTGGCATTAACGTATTCGCCGAATTTAATCCTTGCCACTCCCGATTGAAGATAGTTTAATGCCTGGCTGTATAAGCACCATGGAGAGTCTTTTCCAGTTTTTGCAAGTTTCTGCAGGCGCCTCTCTTTATTATTTTTTAGATTAATAAAGTCTTTTTCTTCTTCGCCGATTAATACTTTCAGGAAATCGATATAGTTGTCAATGATATATGGAACCTGGTTGTCAGGATTCATTTTCTTCTCCGCTTGCATCCTGGATCCGGCTTTTGCATAACGGAGGTTCATCATATCTGCATAAGCCTGTTTGCAATTATCGTTAAAAGTAAATGAGGCGCGGGCTTCACTCGAAACCAGGAGCAAAAAAAAGAGAATTATTATATACTTCATTGGATAGACCTCAAAATCTGAACTACTTTTTAAAATACAAAAATCCGAAATTAAAGAGTATGAATTCCATGTTCGGGAATAAAAAAAGAGCCGGTAAAATTTACACGGCTCTTTAAAATTCTTTTTACGGATTAATTTAACGAATCTGCAAGTTCTTTATCAACCAGGATACGGCCGCAGAATTCACAAACGATAATTTTCTTGTGAAGTTTAATGTCGAGCTGACGCTGAGGAGGAATATAGCTGAAACAACCGCCACAAGCATCACGTTCAACGGGTACAACAGCCAAACCGTTACGTGCGTTTTTGCGTATGCGTTTGTAAGCGACGAGTAATCTTTCTTCAATCAGACGTTGCTGTTGTTCTGATTTATTATTGAGTTCCTTTTCTTCAAGTTCAGTTTCAGCAACTATATCTGTAAGCTCGCTCCGCTTTGCTTCCATGTCATTCTTGCGATCGCTGAGTTCGTGCTGTGCATTTTCGATTTCCTCTTTACTCATGATGAGTTGAGCCGTGAATTCCCGGATACGTTTTTCAGCTAATTGTATTTCGAGGCTCTGAAATTCAACTTCTTTTGTGAGTGCATCATATTCGCGGTTGTTGCGTACATTGTTTTGCTGCTCCTCATACCGCTTGATCAATCCCTGGCTTTCTTTTATTGCCAGCACCTTGTCAGCAATCTGCTTGTCGAGCATTTCGATTTCCTGAATATAATTGTCAATACGGGTTTCGAGACCTGCAACCTCGTCTTCGAGATCTTCCACTTCAAGTGGTAGCTCGCCACGAACAATTTTTATTCGATCGATCTTGGAATCATTTTGCTGAAGAGTATATAACGCAATGAGTTTTTTCTCAATCGAAATTTCTGTTTCGTCTTTTACATGCTCAGCAGGAGCAGAAATTACAACAGTTTCGCTTGTTTCAACAGCATTTGAAGTCTTAGTGATCTCTTCACCGATTGTTTCAGCTGGTTTAGCAACACTTTTTGCCATAGCAGATTATGATGTTTTATGTTGATTTACAAATAATTAACCGGATTTGTCTTGGTTCCGGAAATAAAGAGTGCAAAAGTAGTAAATTTTTTGTTTAATAAGGTATAAATCAGTTCTTTTGTGAATTGTTCACTTTCGAAGTGTCCTATGTCGGCTAATATCATGCCATTTTCGGGGATAAAATAGTCGTGATATTTGAGGTCTCCTGTCATATATATATCTGCTTTGCAGGATATTGCGTCTTTTATGAGGAAACTTCCGGAGCCGCCGCAGACAGCTATTTTTTGTATTTTTTTATTTTTTAAATTGGTGTGCCTGATGCATCCGAGCTGAAGAGTTTTTTTTACGAAAAGCAAAAATTCTTCCGCATCAACTGCTTGCTGAAGTGTACCAATCATCCCTGCGCCAATGCGGTGATGGATATTGCTAAGCGGGTAGATGTCGAAAGCTACTTCTTCGTAAGGATGGACTTGTTTCAGTGCAGCAATAATAGTATTTTCAAGGAATGCAGGGAAAATTGTTTCAATGCGTAATTCAGGTTCGGTATGCAAAATCCCCGGTTCTCCTACGAAAGGATTGGCACTGGCCAGTGCTTTGAAGGTTCCACTGCCCGATGTACTGTAACTGCAGCAATCATACTTCCCTATTTGCCCGGCACCTGCATTAAATATGGCTTCCTGGACCTGGGTTGCATGCGAAGGCGGGCAAAATGTGACAAGTTTCCTGAGTTTATCAGGCAACGGTCTCAGGATTACGGGATTTAAAATTCCAAGTTTACCGCAAACGTAATGGTTAACTCCTTCATGGTGATTATCGAGGTTGGTGTGAAGTGCAAAAACAGCAATATTTTCCCTGATGGCCCGAATTACCATACGTTCAGTATCTGTTCTGCCGGTCAGGCTTTTTATTCCTGAAAAAATCAGCGGATGATGCGAGATGATAAGATTGCAGTTTTTCCCAACTGCCTCATCCATCACCTCCTCAGTAACATCCAGGCAAACCAATGCTCCGCTGATTTCATCATTCGGATTGCCGATCAATAATCCGCAATTGTCATAACTCTCCTGCAGGGCTAAGGGGAATTTGGAATTCAGATATGAAGTAATCTCGGATAAAACCATATTTCGGTAAAGTGAATTCTGAATGTGTAAAATTAATTAAAAAGCAGGCCCGGGCAAATTTAATATCGGTTTATAGGGTGAAATCAAGCCCTTTTCATTGAATTTCTTAAAGGAAGTCAATATTTGTATAGGTTTTTAATATTTCTGGCGTATAATTCTTGCATTACAGATAGTTTTGTTAGTATCTTTATCTCGTGGAAGCATTCAGATTTTTACTTTTCCCATTTGCAGTACTTTACGGATTTATTATCAAAATCCGCAATATGCTATTTGACATCAAAATACTGCCTTCCGAAAAATTTAATATTCCTATTATTTCTGTGGGAAATCTGATAGCCGGTGGCTCAGGCAAAACCCCGACTGTAGAATACCTTATCCGCTTATTAGATGCCACTACTAAAATCGCCACACTGAGTCGCGGGTACAAGCGGAAAACAAAAGGATACCGGCTTGCAGGCGAAAATGAAACCGTTGAAACACTTGGTGACGAACCTTTACAATACCTTCAGAAATTTACTGATATTAGTGTTGCCGTTTGCGAAAATCGCAGAGATGGAATACGCAACCTTATCAGTGATGTAGCCGGTCTGGAAACCGTTATTCTTGACGATGCCTTCCAACACAGGTATGTAAAACCTGAGTTGTCTATTTTAGTAACTGATTATTTTAAACTGTTCACAAAAGACTGGATGTTGCCGTTCGGTCGGTTGCGTGAACATATTTCAGGACGTAAACGGGCTGATATTATCGTCATTACGAAAACACCCAGGATATTTTCGCCTATTGTGCGCAAACAGTTGCTTGAAGAAATTAAACCATACCCAGGGCAGTTGGTATGCTTTTCATACATAAACTATCTGCCTTTTGTACCTGTGTATGAGAATAAGTGTGAGAATAGTGTAAAAACCGAAAATGTCTATTCCATCATTATGGTTACGGGTATTGGTAATCCGGGACCCATGCAGGAATATCTTCGCCGGCTTTGCACTGATTTGGAATTAATGGAGTTCCCTGATCATCACGATTTCAACGAGAAAGACCTGTTGCAGATAAAAGAAAAATTTAAGAACCTTCCGACCAAGCGAAAAATAATTGTCACCACCGAAAAAGATGCAAAACGCTTACAGAATGCAGAAGCTGAAGCAATTTTAGGTGATTTGCCATTATTGTATGCCCCGATAAATTTCGAGTTTCATCCGGCAGATAAAATGCTGTTCGATAAGGCTGTTCTCGCTGTAATAAAATCAGGAACAAAAAATATTGCGGAGCCTATATCAACAGATCAGTAATTGCAAACAGGGAGAAAACAATACTTGCTATTCCGTTTAATGTGAAGAATGCAACGTTAACCCGTTGGAGATCGTTGTATTTTACGATAGTGTGCTGGTAGAATAATAAAATCGAAAATATTCCCAATCCTATCCAGTAAATAGTTTTAAAATCACCAATAAAACCCGCTGCAAATAAAAGCATGGCAGTAATTATATGTAGTATAAGCGATAAATTCAGCGCTTTTTTCCGGCCAAGCATTACAGGTATTGAATGAAGATGATTTTCAAGGTCGAATTCGTCATCCTGAAGCGCATAAATAATGTCGAAGCCTGAAACCCAGCAAAGAACAGATAATGAAATAATTACCGGAATCCAGTCGAAAGTCCCGGTTACAGCCAGGTATGCACCGGTAGGGGCTAAAGCCAAACCCATTCCAAGGACAAAATGGGCTAATGCTGTAAATCGTTTGGTAAAGCTGTAACCTAATATCACAATCAGCGCCACTGGTGAAAGGTAAAAGCAAAGTGGATTGATAAACCAGGTAGCCACCACAAAAAGAGCAGCATTAACTATACAGAATGCAAGTGCCGATTGCTGCCTGATTTTGTGGGCTGGTATTTCGCGTTGAGCTGTTCGTGGATTTACCTCGTCGATATGCCTGTCGGCCCAGCGGTTAAAACTCATCGCGGCGTTTCTTGCGAAGAGCATGCATAGCAAAACAAGTACTAAAAGTTTCCAACTCAACGAATCACTATGGTGGATTGTAGCCAGTGAAAATCCCAAAAGTGCAAAAGGCAAAGCAAATATTGTATGCGCAAATTTAACGAGCGACAGATAATTCGTTATTTTCGCACTTATTTCTTGGAATGACATGAAAGTTGTTTTTATTTACGGCACAAAAATACACAAGGTAAGCTTCATTTGTAAAATTATTTTTTTAGCCTTTCTGATTCGCAATGAAACATAAAATATTTTCAATAAAGGCGTACCTGCGATACATGGCTAATTCCGGTTCACGTCATTCTGTTCATTCCCCTTTCGTATATACCCTTGTGGATAAGGTCTTTAGAAATCAGGAGGACAACCAGGCGTTCCAGGAAATAGCTAACCTGAGGCGCAAAATTCTGCTTAAGGCCCAGATTATTGAAATTACGGATTTTGGATCAGGGGCAAACCACAAAAAATATAGTCACCGGTTCGAGCGTGTGGCAACCATTGCGCGAAATAGTTCGGTGACAGATAAATATGGTCGTTTGCTGTTCCGCCTTGTCGAATTTTTCAAACCACAAATCATAATAGAGCTAGGCACTTCTTTGGGCTTAAGTACTTTATATATGGCCATGGCAAATCCCGATTCGCAGGTATTCACCATCGAAGGATGTACTACAACTTCAGAACAGGCAACTGCTAATTTTAATGCGCTGAACAATTCAAATATTGAACAGCACATCGGCCGTTTTGACCTGGTATTACCAGATGTGGTTGCACAAGCTCAGAAACTGGATTTTGCTTTTATTGATGGCAATCATACCTATGAGGCGACACTTGAAAATTTTAAAATGCTGCTGAGTATCGCGAACAACGATACTGTATTTGTTTTTGACGATATTCACTGGTCGGCCGGTATGCAGAAAGCATGGAATGAAATTTCTGATTATGAGGGTGTAACCGTAACTATTGATATTTTTAGATTCGGAATTGTATTCCTGCGGAAGGAATTGAGTAAACAGAAATTCGTGATCAGGTTTTAGATCTGATTTTGCCTGAAATTTAAAGGATAATTGAAAATAGATATTGGAGATTCGCTATTGATTTTATAAGGGTAAAAAAAATTGTATAAATTAGTTCCTACCTGCTTTTTGGTATAAAAATCTATAAAAGATAAATCTGATAAATTTTACAAAAGCTTTCAAATCATATCACAATAAAAACTATTACTTTTGTTACGTAATCTTTTTATATCTTTTTCAAATGAGTCAGAAGGAAATAATCCGTTTAACCGATATTACCCGTACATACAAAGTGGGCGCTGAATTGGTAAGGGCATTACGCTCGGTATCATTATCCATTTATAAAAATGAATTTGTGGCGCTGATGGGTCCTTCAGGATCAGGCAAATCTACGTTGATGAACCTGCTTGGGTGCCTCGATACACCAACAAGCGGTCAATATATTTTGAATGACCAGGATGTCAGCAAGCTCAATGATAACGAACTGGCACGTATCCGTAACAAAGAGATTGGATTCGTATTCCAGACTTTTAACCTTTTGCCTCGAAGCACAGCCCTCGATAATGTAATGCTTCCACAGGTATATGCCGGTTTTTCGAAAGCTGCACGGCTTGAGCGGGCCAACGAGGTAATAGCCAGTGTTGGGCTTACCGACAGAGCGCATCATAAACCCAATGAGCTTTCGGGCGGACAACGTCAGCGTGTGGCAATTGCACGAGCGCTGGTAAACAAGCCTTCAATTATTCTTGCCGACGAACCTACAGGGAACCTTGATTCCACTACATCGTACGAAATTATGGGCGTGCTCGAGCAAATTCACCAGGCCGGCAATACCATTATTCTGGTAACCCATGAGGAAGATATTGCACGTCATGCTCACCGCATCATCAGGCTTATGGACGGAAAGGTTTCTGCCGATTATCTGAATGATAATATCATTATTGCTGCACAGTCATTGAACAATTAATACCGGTTCGGTTGTTTATCTATTCCTGAAATAATAGACAGCACTAATTTGGTATTGATTTAAATCTTTGAGCCTTGCATACAGACATGGAAAACGACTGGAAAATTTACACGAAAACAGGCGATAAAGGTGAAACCTCACTTATTGGAGGGACACGTGTACTAAAGTATCACGAGCGGATAGAAGCCTACGGAACCCTGGACGAACTGAACTCTTTTATCGGGAATCTCCGCGACCAGGTTACCAATGTTCATTTGCGTAAAGTGCTTCTTCAGATTCAGGAAAACCTATTTACTGCAGAGTCGCAGTTGGCGACCGATCCTGAAAAAGAGTTAAAGCGTTCACTTCCACATCTGATAGAAGAGGATGTTTTTGAACTTGAGCATGAAATAGATGCCATGAACCTTCATCTCCCTGCTTTGAATTCATTTATTCTGCCTGGCGGTCATCCGTTGGTTTCGCTTTGCCATATATGCCGCACAGTTTGCCGTCGTGGCGAGCGGATTATTATAAAATTAGCTTCAGAAATGGCAGTGGATGAAATCCTGATTAAATATATTAACAGGCTTTCGGATTACCTTTTTGTTTTGGCAAGGGAACTGGCTTTTATCCATGATATTCCCGACTTGCCATGGAAACCTGACGTTTTGGAGGAATAGAAACAGATAAATTAATTGGATTACTCCGTGTTTTTTGGTGAAAAACGTACCTTAATAGCATAATTATCAATTAGTTATTCACAAAATTGCATGAGGTATTGATTTTTATTATGAATAGATTATTTTTGCAAAAAACTTAAACCTAATTTTCATATATGTACTGGACGTTAGAATTGGCCTCAAAACTTGAGGATGCACCCTGGCCGGCTACCAAAGAAGAGCTTCAGGACTTTTGTGTTCGCTCAGGAGCTCCGATGGAAGTGGTTGAAAATCTCCAGGAACTGGAAGATGAAGGTGAGATCTATGAAAGTATCGAAGATCTCTGGCCCGACTATCCTTCGAAAGAAGATTTCTTCTTTCACGAAGACGAATATTAACAAAAACATCAACCGGGGAGCTGGCAAAACCAGCTCCCCGGTTTCGTTTCCAGAAAACTCTTATAAACGAATATTCCAATTGACAAGGAGTGAGGTGTGACTTGGCGAGGGGCGAATTGGAGATTGACTTACATGTGGCCGAAATTGATTATTAGAATCACTTTGATCTTTGCTTTTCGCATTTTGCATTTTGCTTTTATTTTTTTCATTCTGCCACTTTGTCGCAACACCTCAGCTTTATCTGCTTTAGTATGATATTTGCTTTTGCTATCCTGTTTTTCCTGCATTAAATACGAATGACTTCCTTTTGCCGGAATACATTATCTTTGCATGTTTGATTGAACAAATTTACGTTCGCTTAACCCCATTATAAAATGCTTAATTCATTTCTGAAAATGATTTCGGGCGGCACCAAATCCGACCGTGATATTAAAATAATAACACCTTTGGTTGAAAAAGCCAAGGTTGAATTCGAAAAACTACAATCAATTGATAATGATGGCCTGCGAGCCATGACAACATCTTTCAGGCAACAGATTTCCGATGCTGTGCAAGCGGAACGTGACGAGATCGACACAATTAAAGCCAGGATTGAAAGCGATTTCGATATTGATATTGAAGAAAAGGAAGAACTATATAAAAGAATAGATTTTCTGGATAAAGAAGAATATCGCAAAACGCAGGAAACGCTCCAGGAAATATTGCCGTCAGCTTTTGCCGTTGTTAAAGAAACTGCCCGCCGTTTCATGGAAAATGAATCACTGGAAGTTACTGCTACCCAGTTCGACCGCGATCAGGCTGCCCGCAAGGACAGTGTGAATATTGTTGATGATAAAGCGTATTGGGATAACCGCTGGATGGCTGGTGGCAACATGATAACCTGGGATATGGTGCATTATGATGTGCAACTTATCGGGGGTGCCGTACTTCATTCAGGGAAAATTTCCGAAATGGGAACTGGTGAAGGTAAAACACTGGTTGCTACATTGCCGATCTACCTCAATGCGCTTCCGGGAAAAGGTGTGCATGTGGTTACTGTTAACGATTATCTTGCAAAACGTGACTCGGAATGGATGGGCGTACTGTTTGAATTTCATGGACTTAAAGTTGATTGTATCGACCGCCATGAGCCAAATTCGAATGAACGCCGGCAAGCTTACCTGGCAGATGTTACTTATGGTACCAACAACGAATTTGGTTTTGATTACCTGCGTGACAATATGGCGCGAAATCCGGATGAACTGGTTCAGCGTCCTCACAACTATGCAATTGTGGATGAGGTCGATTCCGTGTTAATTGATGATGCGCGTACACCACTTATTATTTCAGGACCAACACCTCGCGGTGAAAACCAGGAGTTCGAAGCATTGAAGCCTGAAATCTCCAAGTTGTACGGTGAGCAGCGCAACCTCGTTACCAAATTACTTTCCGAGGCTAAAAGTTTGCTGGTTTTTGATGATAACAATAAACTTCCTTCCGATAACGAAAAACGCGGAGGTGAATCTCTTTTACGCGCCTTCCGTGGTTTGCCGAAAAACAAAGCTCTGATAAAGTTCCTCAGTGAACCCGGTGTTAAGGCAATCCTGTTGAAAACCGAAAACTTCTACATGCAGGAGCAATCGAAGAACATGCATATCATGGATGATGAGCTTTTTTTTGTGATTGACGAAAAAAATAATTCCATAGAGCTCACCGATAAAGGTATTGACC
>CAIWMA010000357.1 GCA_903913645.1 uncultured Bacteroidales bacterium
AACCATCATACGAAGCGCCATATATTTATCAACACGGCTTTGAAACTCTATCAACAGATACAAGTACACCCAATCTCCCTGTACTTTAACTCGCCAGACGATATCATCCGCACGTTCTCTGAGATCTTCTGTAATATAAGAACAGGGCATTTTTTCGAGGGTTGAATAATCCAGAGATTGTAACCATTCATCAGGGATAAAGCCCATGATAAGGTCACGCACTAATTCTGGGTTAGAAAACAGAAACTTATAACTACTATCATGGGGTTTTTTCATGAGCTGGATTATAGGCGTTTAAACTAACCTGTATAGGTATTTATTCTTCGGTTGATAAAACGCATAATAAGGGACAGACCATGGTTTATGAAGATGCAGCCATATACAGCTGCACAGAAGATCAATGCAGAGTGGATTCGGGGCGGTAGCGCCGAATCTCTTTATTCCACTTCTTTTTATCGAGGCTACTTGCTCTCCGATTAAACTTTGTACGGTGAGCTTTCTAAATACAAGTTTTCTGGCGCCATATCAATGTCTTCTGTCCATACTACCGTATTATGTTTTATACAGGCTCGCATAAATAAATTGATGGCTTTTAAAGCTTCAAATGCTGGATAAATCAGATAAGGTGTCATGTTAAATAAGCGTTTTTCACCATTATTAAAGGTTATACTTAATGTGTAGTCTTCATTAGCTACTACAGATAAAGGTCTAGGTAACATTGTTTCAGTATTCATTTTTTATTCACTTCAATGGCTCTATTTTATAGGGTGTAGATCCAGATATAGCAAGTTTCCAGTCTGCCATAAGTTCATCAGCATGTAGTACCATCCAAGCTTGCACCAACTTATACTGCTTATTAGGTAGCATGCCTTCTAAAAGCTCACCATCAGGAATTTGGAAAACCGCCTCAGCTTCTGCATATTCCATATGAATATGCGGTAAGTGGTGTTGTTTGTTATCAAGAGCATACATTCTTATGATGATGCCATAAAACATACTAATAGTCGGCATAGAAAAATCTCTAATGTGGAAAATGGAAAGATTGTGAAATTATTTTAGTTTACATTTAACATAAACACCATTATAGAAATTAAACGCTGGATATTAAGTCCGTAAGTCGAATATTTACAAGTATTTAAAAGGGATCAGACCCTGTGGCATTTAAGTTTTGTACGGACGTACGGCGGTTTAATCTGTACACAATATTCGCGTAGAGTCTATTCGCGCTAGCAATCCACCAAATACGCAGCGATAAACTAACCCTCACTTGGATGCTCCATCGTAAGGTTTTTTGTTCGATTGTTTTCAAGCTTACGGGTGTGAGGCGGTTTGCTGTCGCGAAACCACCCTACGACTTACGGACTTAGCAACAAAGCAATGTATTTTTTCATGATAAAGTACCTATTGAACGTTGAGTAAAGTGGGGTTGTTAATATTTAATATGCTCTAACCATATCTATAATTTTTAGAAACGTATTTAGTGCATACCTACCTATTCTTTTCTATTGGTGATTTATTAAATTGCTCTATCAACCATTCACTATTTCGTTTTGGTGCATTTTGACTTAAAAAATTCTTATCCAAAATTATAATTTTAGGGTTTCCCTTGTATAAAAACTTGAAGGCTGCCGCTGATTCATTATCGCCAATTAAAACCTCAACATTATCCCCTACAACATGACACGCTTGAGCATTTAGTAACTGAATCCCTGTATCTAACTTTAGACTCCCCATCCTTTTACAATCTGATAGTTTAATATTTGGCAGAAATGTGTGAGATGATACAAAACCAAAAATCACTTCTGGGCTATCAGTTAATTTATCTAAATCAATATAATCGTAGGCATCAATACGATGTAGTAAATATTGACTTGTAACAATTGATTCATTTTCAGCAATGGTTTTATTAAAATTAGCTTCATCAAATCCAGTTTCATTGATATAAAAATTGGACCATTTTTCGGTTGGAGAGTAACTGATAATGTATCTAGCAAATAAATGAGAAAATATTAGTAATAACAATAAATAATAGAACTTATAATCAAATGTTTTCTTGTAAGAAAACGCCATCAAACAAATACCAAATAAAATCAAACCATCCTTAATTAAGGATGGCCATAAAGT
>CAIWMA010000358.1 GCA_903913645.1 uncultured Bacteroidales bacterium
CCATAATGATCAATTTATATCGTCCCATACGGGACTTTATCAAATTTACCATTTATTTTTCTACCAACATATTGTCCCTCCGGGACAAATAAAAAGGAATTTGCGGGCACTTCAGGAGGAGTTTTTATAAGAAATAAAATCACTTGGTATTGTTACGACTAAGTACATGACAAAAATTTGCAACACACTCTAAATTTATCTAAATCGTTATTAAACAGCACATTTGAGAGGAATGTCAGGCCGTACTTGAATAAACTCTGAGCTTTTCTGCCATGGTTTTTTACTTTGATAGGGCAAATGGTGTTCAAGAATATTCCCGCTTTATAAGCCCAAACGAATGCCACCAGTAAAAGTGCAAAGAGCTTATTAATCCGGTCAATATCTGTCAAATGGGTATCCTCAATGTTAAAGCCACTTGATTTGAGAGCCTTGAATGCAGTTTCAATCTGCCAACGTTCTTTGTATACTGATTGAGCCTCATCAGGTTTGTTAAAGGAAACAATGATCTGTAGTTCTGGGACTCCTTGTTTGTTCTTGACTTTTGAAGCTGACAGGTAGCACAGTTGACCATTTACGTAAACGATTCCGCTTAAGAACACATATTGATTGATTTTTAAGCTGTTGAATAACCATGAAGCCTTTACTCGATGTCTGTTTCCTGGAATGACGACCCAGAAATTTTCACGCATACGGATGTGATATCGAACATGATTAAAGTTCAGAAATCCCAACCAAAGATCTCCAACAAACTCTCTGTCTGCCAGCAGGCAATCAATACTTTCTGTACCAAACAAATCAAAGTATCGCTGCATCAGTTCAATACGTTCGCTTGTGGATGAATTACCAAATTTGGGCATCATTTTAATGAGAATAGGGAACGCAACTCCTTGGTAAACAATGGCTAGAACCAGAATATTGATATTGGTTGATCCAAATTTCCAGTTGGTTCTGTCCATTGCCAGACGATATGGCGGTTTATGCGGTAGCAGAGCGAACACTAAACGAGCAATAAGATTAGTATCCAGCAGATAATCAGACATGAAACGTTGTATTCTGCGTAAAGAAGAATTGACACCTACATCTGTATCAAAACTGGCAGCCAACTTCTCAAAGCAAACTGTTTGAACCTTGCAAAGAGCACAGATAAATAAGCCAAAGAACTTTATTCGGGCTAAATTCATTTTATCCCCGAAGACTTCTGATAAGGTTGAGAGCAAAATGCTATTTTTACTCTCAATACTGGTGTTCATGTATCTTGATGACATACCTGGTAGTATTTCATTCAAGATACTGAATATCAGTATATTATATCATTTTTCCTACATAAGTTATCACCAAGTTGTTAACATAATTATTTGATTATCTTACTGTTAAAATTTTGTCATGTACTAAGTCGTTTCGTTTAAAATGAATTCTATGTCATCCATCACCAGGGTATAGGATGGGAAATGTCCCCGTTTTCCGCCGGATAAACCGTTTCCGCGAAGGTCGGGAGCAATGAATGCAATCCCTTTACGGGTAAAGGCTTCCGCCACATGGCTGAACCGGCCCCCATGATCGGAGAGCCCATGCAAAAGAAAAGCAAGTCCCTTTATATCCTTTTCCGGAAGCCATTCGCGGATATGGAATTTCTGTCCCTGTCTGTCAGTC
>CAIWMA010000359.1 GCA_903913645.1 uncultured Bacteroidales bacterium
AAATGATATATTGGCATTATCTTGAATTTGCTTTAATTCTTGAAGGGGCTATGGTTAGTATTGATTATTATCTTTCATCAAAGTTGGGTTACTATACAAATTTTGAAACAACAGAAAATCCCGATGATGGAACATATAGTATTGGATGTAGGTATGGAGACGAATTTATGGTTCATCCCGTATTAAAGCTAAACGCTCAACAAATCAGAAATAAGAATGAAGCTGAGGCGACTGTGAGGAGACATTTAGATGATGCATACTATGGTGCTATTAAAGAAGTGTAATCGGTAACTACAACTGCACAGTTTTTGGCAATTGGGAATGCACAGAAAATGGCAACAAGGATGCACAGTTTTCGATGTTAAAAGTAGATTAATTTATTGATTCAAAAATTGTTTTTCTATTTTTCAGTCTGAAGCTTTTTCCGGATAGGTTTATAACCTCGCTATGGTACAAAAGCCGATCAAGGAGAGCCGTAGCCAATACCTCATCATTGAGCATTACCGCCCAATCGGCGGGTGTTTTATTGGTTGTTACGATAAAAGATGTTTGCTCATAAACCTGATTGATAAAGTTAAAAAGGGCAACAGCTTGTTGCTTTTCTACCGGAAAGAGCATAATATCATCAATAACAATCAGGTTGGCTTTGTTAAGCCGTTTGTAATCGGCCATGGCAGTGGCGGTAAAATCTTTCAATTTTAGCATGCTTATAATTTCTTCCATGGTTCGGAAGTATGCTTTGTATCCTTTTTGAACCGCATCGGCGCAAAGCCCAGCTGCAAGGAATGTTTTTCCAATTCCGGAAGGGCCCATCAAAATGATGTTGTATATCTGATCGAGCCAGTTTAGCTCCCTGAGTTGATTTAAGCTTGTTTTGGGGAGTCCATTCTCAAAGGTGTAATCGTAGCTGTTTAAGTCATGAAAGCGTGGTAGTCTGGCTGCTTTTAATCGTTTTTGGGCATCGTTATACTCACGATGTAAGGCTTCTGCCTGAAAGAGGTTAATGGTATACTCGAGATAACTGATACTGTTTGTTTCAGCCTCGATTAACATTTGGTCAAGACCGGCAGAAAGCCCTCCCATTTTAAACTGCTTACAGTAACTGTGTATTAATAGTTTCTTTTGCATCTTTAGTTTTTGTTTTGCATGAGTGATTGATAATCTGTTATTTTGCTTGTAGCAGGTTTTATAGCAGCGTTGTGAGATAGCGAGCCCGTTAATGGGTTCAAGCGGACAATGTCCGGTTCAGGCAGAGTAGTCTTATTGCGTGTTTTTTGTTCCACCACAGATTTAAAGTCTATGGCACTGTAAACACTGTTTAGGCTGCAATAGTCCAATGCCTCATTTATAGTTTGTTTGTCGTATTTTTCGATGGTGTGCCTGATTGATATAAGTTGGTCTCGTATATAGCGAGGTTTTTCTCCATGTATCCCACGAAGAAATGGCATGGCTTGCCGGGGATCATCGAACAGTTGGCTGACCTGTTGTATCAGCTCTTCAATGGATCCGAGTTTGTCCCTACGCAAATCGGTATTACTTACCACTTGTCCTTTGCCAGAAGATAGGGTATGGCGACATAGTTCACTACCTGAAAGATGAGATAGGATGATTTCCCCATTTTCCGTCTTTACATTCACCTTAGTTCCCCGGCCTTTGTATGTACCTAAGGGAAGGACATAGAAATTACCTTTCCACGATATGGCGTTATCTTTTCGGACAGTATAAGGTGTTTGTGAAGGCTTGATAATAAACTCTGTATGGGGCTTCAGGAAAGGTTTTTCGAGGATCCACTCGTCGTACGGTGGTTTCATGGTACGGTTATGCGGCAAGGCATTGGCTGTACGGCTAAGCCAGCCAATAACATCATCGTTAAGCGTTTCAATAGTATAAAAGGGCCGGTTGTATAAAAAGTTTTGCTTAACATATTTGACTGCATTTTCAATCTTCCCTTTACTTTCAGGATCTGATTTGCGACAAAAATGCAACTGGAACGACCGCTCTTTGGTATAAGCCCTAAATCCATCGGTAAGTATCAGGTCGCCTTTGTTCTCATCCACGATAAATACTTTATCCTGATCGTAAACGATTTCATCTGGAATGCCGCCAAAACAACCGAATGCTTTTTCGTGTGCTCCAATAGCCAGTTCGCTGGTAAAAGGATGCTCTGAAAACCAAACATATTTGAAGCGTGAACGGGAAAGCACCATAACAAAGAACCACACCTTTACCCGTTTGCCATTCGCATCACGCAGGTTATATTCGCCAAAATCCACCTGGGCCTGTTGTCCATATGGCAGTTCTTCAACCATCATGTATTCTCTGCCAGGGCTTATTTTGGGCAGGTTATACTTCTGACGTACCCACATCACAAAGTTGTAAACGGTTTTAGGAGATGTATAAGGAAAATCCAAATTGTTTTCCTTCAGCCAATCATGCATTTGGGAGGCTGAGGTGTCCTGGTATTTCTCTAATCTGGTTTTCACAAATTCTTCAAAAGGCTGCAATTCCTTCTTTCGCTCGCACTGGCTAATCAGAAAGAGTTCGTATTGGCTCTCACTCATGGAAAGATAGCTGGTTACAGTTCGCCGGTTCAACAACAGCTCCCGACTGATTTTACTGACAGAATAATCTTCCCGATACATTCTATGAATTTCGTAATACATGATCCACTTGCTTAAAAATACGTTCATGATGGCCAGAATTTAGGGTTCTGGCTAAGTTCAGTTTTTCCTCTTCAAGGGCATGCCCTTGAAGAGGAAAAACTGTGCATCCTTGTTACGAAAAGTTGTGCAGTGTTATTTACGAAAAACTGTGTATTGTTATTTACCGATCACAGATGGCTTGTGGAAGGTATTTCCTAAGGCGTATGTCGGATTCGATACGCTCCCTGTTTGCTTTCAGGTAAGCATACAACTCCGTTACCGGCATTCCGTCAACGCCTGCCGAACC
>CAIWMA010000360.1 GCA_903913645.1 uncultured Bacteroidales bacterium
AAATATGTACTTGCCACCATGTCCAGCGGTTTGAAACTTCGGATAGTTTTGGGCGATTTAAATTCGCCTGACCCTTTTGACCAATCAATTGTTCTAGTTTACAATCCTTGTTTAGTCAGTGAATGACTGCGATCGGGTGGGGCTGGGACAAAATAAATTTTAGGTATATAAAACATAATCTTTAGGTGATTATTTTCAGTCATCATTTTTCAAAAAATAATCAGTATTTACTTTTTAAAATCCTTCTTTTAGGCATTTTAAAGTGTTTTAAGAGTTTATATCTGTTATTTATACCCATTTAGTGCTTAATAAGCTTCTTTAATACACAACTTTCTTAGATTGTAACTTATACTTAACATTGCCAACTCAAGATTTGCCTTCAACAATCCTCTAAGTCGGATTCTGCGATAACTTTGATTATGCTTTAGGTCCCCAAAAAAAGTCTCTATTTCAAAGCTCCTGCGTTTTCTTAAAGAAATTCCAGTTTCCGTATTCAAATTATCCCTTGTCTTAGTTCGGTATTGATCAAGTCTTCGGTTGACAGTTATTGATCTGTGCTGTTCTTTCGACTTAGTGCATTGTTCCAGGACGATGCATCCGGAACAGTCTGTACATTGATAATTGCGGGTTATGAAAGCAAATCCACGTTTTGTGGTTTCTTCTCTTTGATTTTTAAACTTAAGTTTTTTCCCTTGTGGACAAATATAAAAATCGCCCTCCTGTGCATATTTGAAATTTTCTTTTACAAAAGGATTGTTTCTATATTCAGGTTTTGTTTCTCTGGAAAATCCCGGATACTTTAAGTAGCTATTTACTTGATTTTCATCAAGAAGATTGAAGTTTTCTTCTGACCCGTATCCCATGTCCCCCACATAGTTTTTAGGCAGATAGTTTTTGCCCCGCTCAATAATTTTGCGAAAATGATCTGGGAAATTTGCACTGTCTGCGGCATTTTGCCCCGTTGTAAAGTTGGTGATAAACTGGTTTTCACTGCTAACTTGCCAGTTATACGAAGGCTTCAGTGAATCATCTTTCATCCGGTTAAACGTTGCATCTTCATCTGTTTTAGAAAAAGATTTGCGCCCGTTTCCTATCTTTTCCTGCTCCTCATACTTTGCCATCTTTTCAGATTCTTTGCGCAACTGTCCTACTTTGGATTTTATTTTCCTGTCGGCTTGGGTTTGCTTTTGCTTTTCCTGGAGTTTACTGTTAATATTGTCGCTTACTTCTTTGATTTTTTCACTTGTAAGATTACTGTTATCTCCCATTTCTTCCAGATCCTGGTCTCCATAACGATCATCTTCTGCTTTGTTAATTGTATCTATATCAAGTAATAAGGAGCAAACACGGTCTTTAACCGCTTTTTTGTAACGCTCTGTATTCTTTAACCATACATGACTGTATTTGTTGGCATCTGCCTCAATCATTGTGCCATCTACAAAATATTCCTCAAATTTTATATAGCCTTCCTGATGAAGTAAATCTAATACATCAGTAAATACATCTTCGATAATATCGCGAAAATAAACACTGCGAAAACGACCAATACTTCTGTAACTAGGCGTCTGCATGCCTGAAAGCCACATAAAGGTTACATCTTGACGCAAAGCCTGAGCGGTCTTTCGGTTAGAATAAACTTTCTGGCAATAAGCATAAATAATAACTTTGAGCATCATCAAAGGATGATAGGCAGAGCAACCTAAGTCAGAAAATTGATCGTAAAGAGCTTCAACCCGTACTGAATCAATAACCCGGTTAACGACCCTCGATAAATGGTTTACAGGTACCAAATCACCCAGATAAGGCGGCAACAGAAGCCCTTGGTCTTGATGATATGCTTTAAAATTTGATTTTCTTATTGTAGACATAGCGTTAAGATTGTATCCAAAGATAGAAAAAAATACATTATTAACCTAATATACAGATGTTTAATGTTTCACGTGGAACAAATTTAGAGTAATTATAAATAACATTTTGTCCCAGTCCCCTAAAATATAGCTTAATCTGAAGCCAATGAGGAAAAGTTTCAGCAATGTTTCAGTAGCAAAAGAAAAAACTCCGATAAAGCAGTATATTTCAACTGATTATCGAAGCTTAATCGTACCCGGGGCGGGACTTGAAAAACACAATACCTGCTATTCTATAAATATCCATTTTAACAGCCTTTTATAATTTATATACAATGATAATCAATAATATACATTTATGGCATTATTTTATCTACGCTCAAATCATACTAAATATAAATATATTAAATTAAGCAAGCTAGAAAACTTTTACTATTATAATTTCAAATAAAATAAGTTTTGCCCTCAGCATACTTATAAATGCATTTAAGATATATATATGTTATGCACTATTAGCACAACCATCATATGAAATTCTTTGCAAACCATGAAATACAATCAGCTATTATCTTCTCCATAAGGAATATTATAGTTATAAATGCCTAAGCCAGCACGAAGGCCATGATATAATTAGCGTACTAGAATATAATGAAAGATTCACTCAAGATACTGAGCAAATTATATTTGCTATATAGATTAAGAAATTCTTGATTAAGCTAAGAG
>CAIWMA010000361.1 GCA_903913645.1 uncultured Bacteroidales bacterium
AATCATGGTGGTTGTAATGTCAGCATGTCCAAGCAGATCTTTTAGGGTAACGATATTCAGTCCTTGTTCCAAAAGGTGTGTGGTGTATTTCGGGAAAAACTATGCCAACTCATCGGTCAGGCTATCGAAAAAGGAGAAATATTATTGCCTGATGGGATATCTGATTATGTAACACTAAAAGAATTGTGCTACCGGAAGAGCTGGGTGGTATATTGTCAAAAACCCTTTTCAGGCGCTGAGGGTATTATCCGGTATTTGGGTAACTATACCCATCGGGTGGCAATCTCCAATCATCGGATTGAAGCTTTTGAAAATGATAAAGTAACATTCAGCTATAAGGACTACAAGTCAGGTGCTATGAAAAAAAGTATGACCCTGGATGTTAATGAATTTACCAGGCGATTCTTGCAACATATTTTACCCTCCGGCTTTTATAAAATAAGGTATTTTGGTATTCTGGCCTTGTGCAATATGAGATCAAAACTGGGAACTTGATTCAATCTGATCCAAACCAGAAGCTATTTGCCGGTACTGGAATAACTCAATTCAGCGGAGGTTTGGCGCGTAATCTCTGGTAAAGATCCGGTGTGTTGCCCCAAATGCAAAAAAGGGGAAATGATACCGTATGGTATTAAAATTGATAGTTTGGTGCCCGGTTAGTCAGCCAATAAATCAATCGTTCTTTTAATCTGTCTGAAATCAACTTGATGGCTTAAAAAAAGCCAACAGGGAAAGTTATGCTCATTATAAAGCACTATTTATGAGTTACATATCGAGATATCCTGTTAACCGTCCTTACAGATCTTTCATCTCGAAAGAAACAACATGCAAATCGTTAATTTCAAAATACAATACCCATAGTTGCCGGCTAAGTCCAACTTGGTTTTATTTCCCATTTCCCCTCGTAACTTTAATGTAATTCTGAGCGATTATTTACTTCCCATCACTTATTTAACATACCTTTGGGGAAACGTTAAATAAAACGCTATTACGTTGTGAGAGAAAAAAGGAACGTACAGTTTTGTGAACTTGCTTAAAACGGATAGATTAAAGGATTTGGTAAAGCAGACCTTGAAAATGGTGTCTATGTTAACGAAAATAGCATGTTTCGTCATTGTAACGCGACACTGCAAACAGCAACTGCAAGACAAAAGTTAACCTAATTTTGGACAGATAAGTAATAAGAACAATTTAATGTCGTATTTATTTGGTAGCATGCTATAATATGAGTACATTTATCTCATTATGAGATATGTAACACTAAAAACAGATGAGATAGAGGCATTAGAACTAGCTATGAAAAGCTCTAATAATACTATCAGGAAACGCAGTCAATGCCTTCTTTTATCCGATCAAGGACGAATGATTACCGACATGGCAACCATTTTTGATGTTGACCGCCGAACGATCGAACGTTGGTTCGATAAGTGGGAAAAAGAGGGTCTGAATTCTCTTCCAATTTCGACTGGTAGAGGAGTTAAAACACGCCTTAAGGGCCTTGAAGAAGTACTCTCTAAGCAATTAGAGAGTCATGGCAGAAATCTAAAAAATGTGCTGCTTTATTTGGAAGAAGAACACAATATTAGAATCTGCAAAAAGACTTTGCAGAATTTTTTAAAAGATACTGGGCTATAGATGGAAAAGAGCTCGATTGTCTTTAAAAGGGAAGCGAAAGCAAGATGAATTTGAATTTAAACAAAAACAAATAGAGATCCTTAAGGAATTGGAAGATAGCGGATTCATTGATCTTTACTTCGGCGATGAAAGTCATTTTGGACTCACTCCAAATGTCCCATACGCCTGGCAAACGAAAGAAAATCCAATTTTGCTACCTGCCGCCAAAGGGAAATTTTTAAATATCGTTGGTCTTATGACCCGTAAAAACAACCTATACTTTGAGGTACTTGAATCAACATTCAACACCGATAAAATAATTTGTTTTATGGATAATTTTGTTGCGCAAACCACTAAAAAAACAATTGTGATACTTGATAATTCGCCTATTCACAGATCTAAAAAATTCAACGCTAAAATTCAGGAGTGGCGAGAGCAAGATGTATACATTTTCTTCTTACCTCCCTACTCTCCCGAATTGAATTTGATAGAAATACTGTGGCGTAGGATCAAATATCAATGGCTGAGTTTTGATGCTTATCTCTGTTTTCAGAATCTCAAAGAACGATTGTTAGATGTCTTGCAAAATGTAGGTAGAAAATACGACATTATATTTTAACCATTACTTAGTTTGATAGTTTTCATTTTC
>CAIWMA010000362.1 GCA_903913645.1 uncultured Bacteroidales bacterium
TATTCTGTACCCACCAATCCATATCCGGATCAGCATTCCGGATCGCCACATCGTATTGTATCCGTTTCGTGACAATATTTTTACCCGAATCTGCACCACTTCGGCACGAATTCGTAAACATCGATAAAACCGGCATCAAAACTATTAACAGAAATTTATTCATGATTTACAGTTTATTTATGCAAAAGTATCAAATTTGCAAGAGTAAAGACATTTCGTTATGCTGAATATCAAAAAGCCTGCACTATTACTTAACAGAGATATTTGCAAAAGAAATATCCGCGCTATGGCAGCCAAAGCCAAGGCGCAAAATGTGATTTTCAGACCTCATTTTAAAACACATCAATCGGCTGCAATCGGTAACTGGTTCCGCGAAGCCGGAGTCATTGCGATAACAGTTTCATCGGTTTCTATGGCTCACTATTTTGCAAGCCATGGATGGAAAGAAATAACAATAGCTTTCCCGGCTAACCATCTTGAAATTGATGAAATAAATCAGCTTGCCTCAAAGATAAATCTGAATCTGCTGATTGAATCAGAGGAAACAGCAACGTTTTTCAAAGATATGCTGACTAAAGAATGTGGTTTCTTTATTAAAATAGATACCGGTTATCATCGCACCGGGATTGCAGCTTCGAATGTTCCGTTGATTAATAAGGTTCTTCAGGCTTCGAAGTCACCGAAATTAAGATTTGAAGGATTCCTTACACATTCCGGAAATGCTTATCATGCGCATGACAAGCAGGAACTTATAGCCATTCAGCAACATGCTTCTGAAAATCTTCTCAGGTTAAAAGAGCATTTTCATCCTCAATATCCGGATATTATTTTATCTGTAGGTGATACGCCATCGTGCAGTCAGCTTCCGATTGCTCCAGGAATAAACGAAATCCGCCCAGGCAATTTTGTCTTTTTTGATGTGATGCAGTTCGCTTTGGGATCATGCAGACTGGAAGATATTGCAGTTGCATTGGTTTGCCCGGTGGCGGCAATGCATCCTGACAGGCAGGAAGCAATTATTTATGGTGGTGCTGTCCACCTTTCGAAAGAACAGACCTTGCTCCCACCCGATCCGAAACCTATATACGGACTTGCCATTAGTTGGGATGGGAAAAACTGGGACACAGCAAATTTGTTAGGAAAAGTAAGTTCTTTATCGCAGGAGCATGGCATTCTATCGCTTACCCAACAAGGCTGCAACCTTAAGCCGGGCAACCTGGTGGCTGTATTGCCTGTTCATTCCTGCCTTACAGGAAACCTGATGCGGAAATACCTGACTTTGGATGGAGAAATTATTGAAACAATGAATACATAAATATTGGCTTCAGCGTGAAGGCTGAGGCAAAAGATGAAAACGAAGTCCGAGGATGATAGTTTATAAATTCATTCTCTTAAATCTAAATCTGGCAGAGGCAGCAGAACCCGATTTATTCTTGAGCAGTTTTCTTTTCCTTCGGTTTACATTTTGACTTTGGTCTCATTAAAACACCTGAGTTTGTGCGACCGTTTATGACCATAGTTAAAGGATCTGCAAAATGTACATGGCGGATAAGATCATCCTCATATTCAGCTGGGAGGCTATCGAGGTAAGCGACATCAAAAAAACCATCTTTTATGTACGGGTGAATGGTAAAGTAGCCGACACGAAACGAAGTCAGGTTCTGAAAGAAATGGGTCCCCTGGCTAGGGTCAATACGATAGTTTTCGAGACCTGATTCAACAATAAGCCTCGCTGCTGCTATCTGTGGCCATTTTACCGGAATTCCTAGCCATGGATCGCTGGAGCCCCACCGGCCAGGGCCAACCAGAACGTATTGTTTGTGTTCCAAAAGAAATTTATCATTAAGCAAAGCTATTTTCTGAACGATTTCAGGATTGCGTGAAGGGTCAAAAGCATTCGTTTTCACATACACGATATCATGTAAATCATTCACGGTACCATTGCCCAAAGCGGCATGCGAATAAAGGATTGTTTCTTCGTATTTAATCTTTTCAATCTTCACATCAACCCGTTCCTTATTTTCAACTATTGGCCTGATCTGCAATAGGTTGAAAATGGCAGGCTCTCCTTTTGACCTGTTGAGTTCAACTGCAAACTCAATTTCAATTGGTTTGCCAATCTCACGCTCGCCCATTTCGAGGCAAATTGACAGAATTTCGGAAAGCGGGAATTTATTATGATTGAGAATATTTCCAAAAGTAACAAGTCTTTTCCCGTCATGCAGAATTCCTTCACGAATCACGCTATTCTCAAAATCGAAAGTCGAAACCATATCTCTGAAAGAAGAATCTTCAGCTGCAACATCAATTTTAAGTTTTTTCATATTCACGCTGTCATCTACCGATGGCCTGAAACTGTATGGATCCATATCCAGGGCATAGAAAAATTTCTGCGTTTCGCGCAACGCCATCTCTGTCGATGAAAGCTGCATGATCTTTCGTGGATATTTCGGCGAAAAACGTATAGAAACTCCACCATCAACAATATATTTCCCTAGTCCCATAGCAATACTCGCGATTCCATCTTTAGGTTTCTCGGGAGCGATCGGGTAGAAATTGATCGAACGGGCAACTCCCGCAAATGAAGGGTAAAACCTGTCTTCGTATTGCGTTCCGGCAACATGCTGCAGAACGACTGCCATTTTCTCCTGGTCAATCACATTGCTGGTTGCAGACATATAAGCCTTGCTGTCGTGGTAAAAAACTGAAGCATACACACTTTTGATGGCGTTACTCACCAGTTCAAGAGTAAACCGATCGTCACTTACCATCACCGGCACCATGTAAGTTGAATAAACTCCCGCGAATGGCTGGTAATGTGAATCTTCGAGCAAACTTGATGATCTGACCGCAATTGGTTTCTTCCCGAGGTGAATAAATTTCAGGAGATCATCATGAAGGCGTAGTGGCAGGCGTGCATTAACAAAGTTGATGAGTATTTCGGAATCGCTGAGGTCGGAAAGACCGACTTTATAGAGATCGTTATCTTCCATAAACTCATCAAAAATATCCGTACACAACACAACTGTTTGTGGGATATTGATATTCACATCAGCAAACCTGTCGAAGAGCCGGTTTCGCTTTACAATTGCATCCAGGAAAGCCAGTCCGCGGGCTTTTCCGCCTATGGAGCCCTCCCCTATCCTGGTAAAACTTATATATTCGTCGAAAGTTTCCCCGTCGAATTGTGCTATAATGCCTCGTGCTTTGTTGAGCCTGTATCCGGCAATGGTTTCGAAAAGGAACCTTCGGATATCATCCAGATCAGTAAAATCGCCCGGCCTTACATCCCTGAAAAATTCGGCAAGCGGAAACAAAGCCCGTGCAAAAAGCCAACGGGACAAATGGTTCCTGTAGATATGATATTCGAGCGAAGCATCCGGTACCTGGAAAATCCTTTTCTGGAGCGCTTTCAGATCAGGCGCACGCATCAATTCCTTATGTGTTTCGGGATCATAAAACACAAAATCGCCAAAAGCAAAATACTCCATCATATAATCACGAAGTTCATTCGCCATAGTTTTGGAGTTCTTGTCAATAAAACCAACGCCAAGGTTATGAGCAACATTCTGATATTTCAGGTCAGACGATTGCAAAACAAAAGGCAGGAAGTCTGTCTTTGCCCGAACGTGATTGAGCAGCCTGAATCCTGCTTCAGGATCTTCGTGCCCGGCACGTTTGTATTTTATATCTGAGATAATGCCTAAAAGATTTTTCTCATATTTATCAAATAACCGCACGGCTTCATCGTAGGTTGTAGCCATAATGAGTTTTGGCCTTCCACGCTTGCGCATCATCCGTTGGTGCTCATTAAGTCCTTCGGTCATAAAGGAGTTAGTCTGCTGAAAAATAATTTTATAAATATTAGGCAGGTAACTTGAATAAAAACGAATAGAATCTTCAACCAGAAGTATCACCTGCACTCCTACTTCGAGTGCATCATACTCAACATTCATTTTATCCTCCAACAGTTTGATAATTGCAACAAGCAAATCAGGATTCCCAAGCCAGCTGAAAATATAATCGATAATACTCAGGTCTTCGTTGGAAAGCCTGAGTGTGACTTCGCGCGAAAATGGCGTCAGCACAACAATAGGAATGGTCGGATAATTATGCTTTACGTGTTTGGCCAGGTCGAAGGAATCAATATCTTCGAGAGTCAGCATGCAGATTACAAGGTCGATTTTATCCGATTCAAGCACTTCAAGCGCTTGTTCTTCCGAAGGCACCTGTATCAACTCAGGAGGATTACTCAGGTTGAGTGATGTATATTCATTGAAAATATGCTCATCAATTCGGCCATCGCTTTCCAGAATAAATGCATCGTAATTGCTGGCTATAAGTAATACTTTGTGTATCCGCTTACGCATCAGCTTGATAAAAGGCGTGTCGTCGAAATAATACTTACGCGAAACCTTTGATAGCAGTGAATCAGTCATTGATCAGTCTTTGTGAGAACAAAAATAGACATTTATTGATGGACAGGCAAACGAGAAATATGGGGTGTCGGATTTCGGATTTCGGATTCCAAGATTTGAAACTTGAAACCATGAAACTTGAAACCCTGAAACTTGAAACCTTGAAACTTGAAACCATGAAACTTGAAACCCTGAAACTTGAAACATTGATTTTGTAAATTTGAATTGGTGCTTTGATTTTGGAATTTGAAACACGAAACTCTTCCCACCTCTTCTGAAAAAATAATACCTTTGCGCCTCGATAAATGATTACTCTGAATATGAAATTTGATTTTGACCAACTGATTGAACGAAAAGGCAGCTCGTGTATTAAATGGGACGGAATGCAAAAATTCCTGGGTGCCGCAGATGCTTTGCCTATGTGGGTAGCTGATATGGATTTTCTGACTCCTTCGTATATTACCGAAGCAATCATAAAAAAAGCCAGGCATGGTGTTTTTGGCTATCCGTTGCGTGAGGAAAGTTATTTCACCTCGCTGATGGACTGGCTGCAACGCCGACACCAATGGAATGTTGAACGCAACTGGATTTCATTCTGCCCGGGAGTGGTACCGGCTGTAAACATTGCTGTACTTGCCTATACTGAACCCGGTGATAAAATTATTGTACAACCCCCGGTATATTTTCCTTTTTTCACTGCAGTTACCGATCACAACCGTACATTGGTATACAACCATTTAATTCTGAAAAACGGACGCTTGTGCATGGACTTTGATAGCCTTGAAACGCTTGCAAAAGAAGGAGCAAAAATGCTGATATTGTCTAATCCGCACAATCCGGGTGGCAGTGTCTGGACTAAAGATGAACTTCTTCAGATGGCTGCAATATGTCTGAAATACAATGTATTAATTGTTTCGGACGAAATACATTGCGATCTGATCTTTAAACCGTACAAGCATACCCCTGTTGCCAGCCTTTCGCAGGAAATCAGCATGCTAACTATTACAACTGTAGCTCCAAGCAAAACCTTCAACCTTTCCGGATTCTCGACAGCTTCGGTAATAATTGAAAACGACAGCCTGCGCAGGAAGTTTAATGCAACCCTTGATCATCTGCATATTGGCGGTGGAAATATTTTCGGGAATATCGCATCGGAAGAAGCTTATACTCATGGCGATTTTTATGTTGACGAACTAATGGATTACCTGGCAACAAATGTCGAAACACTTGATAAATTTGTTGCTGAATACCTCCCAAAAATAAAAGTGATCCGCCCTGAATCTACATTTCTTGTCTGGCTCGATTGCTCCGAAATGGGCATGAGTGACAAAGACTTGAATGAATTTTTCCTTCATAAAGCCAGCGTGGGATTCAATCCCGGCATTATGTTCGGCCCGGGTGGCGAAGGCTTTATGCGTATGAATATCGGATGCCCTGCTTCGACTTTGATACAGGGACTTATGCGGATAAAAGAAGCATTTGCTGAAATTTAAACTGGCTTCTGGAATTCGGCAACGTAAATCCTGCAAGGCTAAATATTTGTGTCTCAAACTTCTGATTTTTTGAACTCCAAAATCCTCATCTAAAAAACCTAACCCCCATCATGATCAGACATATTGTAATGTTCAAACTCAAAGATTTCAAGGATGAATCTGAGAAAAAAATTGCTGCGCATGAAGTTATGAAGCGGTTGGATGAGCTGCCTTTAAAAATTGATGTGATTCGCAAATACGAAGCTGGAATCGATATCCGTAAACTTGCATGGTCGTATGATATTGTGCTGATCATGGATTTTGATACCATGGAAGATCTTGAAACCTATACAATCCATCCTGTACATCAGGAATTTATCACTTTCAATAAAGATTATTCTGTTGAAAAGGTTTGTATTGATTATGAAATTTAAAAGTCAAAATGCAATGAGCAAAAAATAAAAATTAAATTTCGCCTTGTCTCCCCTCGCCTTGTCGCCAATTCTCCCTAAATCCCAAAACCAAAATCTCAAAACACCAATCCCTCCAATGATAGACTTCAGAAGTGATACCGTGACCCGTCCGACTCAAGAAATGTTAAAAGCCATGTTTGCTGCAGAAGTTGGCGATGATGTTTTAGGCGATGATCCTACTGTAATTGCCCTCGAAACAAAAGTTGCCGCTATGTTTGGCATGGAAGCAGCCTTGTTCTGTGCTTCGGGAACCATGGCTAACCAGGTTGCAATCAAGGCACTGACTCAACCGGGCGACGAAGTAATTTGTCACAAACTCTCGCATGTCTATTATTACGAAGGTGGCGGAATTGCAATGAATTCAGGTGCATCGGTATGCCTGCTCGAAGGTGACCAGGGAAGAATAACCGCAGCCGATGTTGCAGCGCATATTAATCCGCCTGCCGACCCTCACCGGCCACTGACAAGACTGGTTTCGGTTGAAAATACTATGAACAAAGGAGGCGGTTCTATCTATGATTTTAATGAATTAAAAGCAATAGGTAAAATTTGCCGTGAAAAAGGGCTGAAATTCCACCTCGATGGCGCAAGGCTTTTTAACGCCTTGGTTGAAACAAATGAAACACCTGCTGACTATGGAAAACTATTCGACAGTATTTCCATTTGTATCTCGAAAGGATTAGGTGCACCAGTAGGTTCCGTATTGATTGGGAATAAGGAATTTATCAACCGTTCGCGGCGCATACGCAAAGTGTTTGGTGGAGGAATGAGGCAAGCCGGTTACCTGGCAGCTGCCTGTATCTTTGCACTTGACAACAATGTTGCACGTCTTCGTGATGATCACCGTAAGGCTAAACAACTCGAAAGCCTTTTACAATCATTGCCTTATGTTGAAGCGGTGATTCCTGTACAAACTAATCTGGTCTTTTTTAGTCTTAAACCGCAAATGCCTGCTTCCAAATTCCTTCAGACTTTGCACGAAAACGACATCCACGCCATGGCATTGGCACCGCAGGAAGTGCGGTTTGTAACACATCTAGATATTACGGATGAGATGATGGTGAAGGTTCAGACTGTATTGACGGAAATGTAAATAAACAGCACAAATATACAGAAAATCTACTGTTTTCATTTTCGGTAGAATTCCACTTATGTTTCTGATTTTGAATTTTAATCTTGCGTCCTCCGCCTTATCAACTGTTCGAAATATCGCGACTTTATCTGTTGACTTGCCATAGCTTGTTTAACAGGCGGCAGTTTCAGAAGTACTCCGAGGACAGCAGCCATTGCCCGATGGCTGAATAAAACACGGTTATCAAAAATCAGATGCTGCAGGTTTCCGCGTTCAATGGCCATCACGACTGCTTTATGCGTTCCGTTTAATGGTGTCAAAACCCTTTTCGCCCGGGATTTTAAAACAATACTTTTTGAGGTGCAGGTGCGGACACAAACGCCGCAACCCAGGCAACGCTCTTCGTTGAGTGAAGCCTTTTTACGAGCTGGATGGTGTGGATCATTAGCCGAAACAAGCATCATGGCTTCAACGGGGCAAACAGTCACACATTTTCCGCAGCCATTGCATAGTTCAATGTTAACTAACGGAAGGAAATTAGTAGTATGAACCGGATTTAAAATAGCAAAACGCCTTGCCGCGATCATCGCTTCACAACAGCAACCGCAGCAATTACAAATAAAATTTACCTCTTCCCGCACATTTTCACCAAATTGTACTAAGTTATGATCATAGGCTTGTTGAAGTAGGTCAAGGCATTCCTCAGAATCAATCAGGCGGGCATGTCCATGTTTCGTAAGTGAAGCTGCTGTAGTATTAAACGTCATACAAATATCCATAGGCGCCTTACATGCTTTTCCAAGGTGTTCCATTTTATGACGGCAATAACACATTCCTACACCAATATGTGAAGCCGTTTTAATAATTTCGGTCGCACGTTCGTAATCCAATACGTGCAGGGCATTTTCGACAGAAAGAACAGGTTCATTCACAAACACTCTTCCAAGCTGAGTTTCGCCTTTTGTAAAAAGTTCACGAACAAAATCTTCTTCTACATTCAGATACTGGTAAAAGAGTTCACTCAGTGTTTTCTGATCAACATCATCGCGGACCCGCATCATCGAAAATTCAAAAAATCCAGCCATAGGTGGGGGCAGGGAATATTCCTGTATACCATTTTGTTCAATATCAACAAGCAAAGCACGACTTGCAAGCGTATCAAGGATTTTGCGGGTTGTGGTCAGGTCAGTTTTCCAGATGCGGCTTGCTTTTTCAGCTGTGAAAGGTTTTATAGGCAACAGCGAAACCAGCTGAGCTTCCTTTTCACTGAAAAGTACTTTTAAAATCTTGTTGAGCAAATCCGATGACGGAGCTCCCTGCGGGAATCGGTTTAGCCGGTCGACAAGACTGGAATAGGATGTTTTGAGCGTATGGTGAGCCATGACACCAGAGGTTTAAATACCAATATTAAAGCAAAATAAAAGGTAAATATACATCAATAAAGGAATAAAAACAAAAGCATTAATTCAAATTTGAGTAAAGTCTGTGATTCATTTTTCACTCTGCTCTCTTCACCTTTTATTTTTAAGAGGATTTCCTAATTCCAAAAATAGCGCCCTGCCAATGGCAACGCGCTATTTCTTCATTTGCTAAGAGTTGAGACTTATTCGGCTCGAGGCTGGGTGCTACATCTGTTTTTCCATTCTGCTCTCATTTTTTCTCTTTCTTCCGGGCTAAGGTGCATATGGTGACCTTTCCAGTCGTGGCCCGAATGACTGTGCCCACGTCCGTGCCCGAATCCTCCGAAGAGAATTTTTGATAACACCAGTATCCCAAGCGCTTGCCAGAATGTAATCGTGGCTATTCCAAACACGGCCGGCAAAATACTGTTCCACAGGAACATAACCAGGCTTCCAAAAATAAACACACCGGCTGCAATTGCAATAGGAATGAATATGGCTCTTTTAATCCAGAAATTTTTACCTCTGTTTTCACTGCAACACATCATGATTTCTACGTTTTAAATTGTTAGTATTCGTTATATAAATTTTCGAACCACTCACGCAGGTTTGCAACTGCGTAGCGTTTCCGCGATATGATTGTTTTAATGCTTTCACCGGTTTTATCAGCAATCTCCTGAAGCGTCATCTCCTCAAGCTCATTCCAAACATAGACATCCCTTTGTTTCGGAGGCAGTTCATTCAGGGCTATGAAAAACTCTTCCCGGAGGTATGAACGCTCAAGTTCAATTTCAGGATTCGAATCAGCAGCAAGCAGCGCTTCAGGATACTTCATTTCCCCGTCTTCATCTGTATAAGCAAGGTCTTCCAACGATTGTGGCTTTAGTTTTCGTTGTTTATCCACAATGCGGTTACGGCTTACCCTGTATAACCATGAACTAAGTTGTTCTATGGGTTCGATGTCGACAAGTGAGCTAAGCTGGAACCAGACATCCTGTAGAATATCTTCGGCATCTTCGTCACTTTTAACACGGCTTCGAATAAAACTGAACAAACGCTTCCCATAATTCTGGACTGCATCCAGGATTCGTTGCTGTTTTGCCATCGGCGATAGTGTAATTAAATCTACCATATGTTCAGGTAGACGGATAAGTAATGAAATTACCTTAAAAGTATATTTTTTTTTATTGCGGGCCGTTTATAAAAAAGACCGTCTCAGGTGAAACGGTCTCATCGAAAGTGAACAAAAAAAAGATCCTGTCTATTTTATACCCTTCGGCAACCAGACAATAATATCGTACAACAGTTGACCATAGCCTTTGCCTCCTTTTACGTTTATGTCATCATAATTACCTTTACTCCAGCTAACGCCAGTGCGCGGATCAACCGCATAATTAAAGGCATTCTTGTACTCATGGTTGATGGAGGAAGCTTTAGTGAAATCAAAAGCAGGGCTTTTGGAATTTCCGGATAAAAAAATAGTGGTATCCTGCCTGCTGAAAGTTTCATAATATGATGGATTGAGTTCCAGCGTATGGCTAAAATCTCTCAGTGCTTTGTTTGCTTCAGCTGACGAAACAATAATGACTCCCCGATTCGTATTTGAAATATAAATCTCGGTATGAAGTCCGGCAGCCTGCAGTTGCATTGGACTGATTTTGAGTAGATCAACATTCTTGTACCTTGAGATACTGTATTCGGTAGGAGTTTCGGGAAGATTAATACGAAGTTCTTTGCTATCGCCGGGCTTAGGTACCGTCGTATTCTGGCCAATTACCTGGTTAAAAAGAAAAATTACCGATGCCAAAATCAGGATTCGAATATTTTTCATGAGACAAAATCTTAAATAATGACTATGAATCTTGTTTATCCAAAGTTACTACTTAAATTATGAGATTGTACCAGGTAATGTATAGAAATTTCAAAAATTAAAGTGGAAGGTCCGAACTCACACCGAAAATACTATTTTCAATATCACGGTGTAAACTAATTACCTTTTTACCAGTTCAGGGTTACGCAGGAAACCGACGATCCAGATTAAAATAAGCACTACCGAAGGCATTACAATGCTGAGGCCACCTGTCATATGAATAATGATAGCACCGCCCATATAAGCGCTCAATAGAAGTGTACCGTAAATATTGGTCCTTGGGAATAAAAATAAAAGTGCCGATGTAATTTCGCCTAACGCAATAATAATGCGCCAATCGCCCAGTTTTAACTGATCCATTTGTTCGGGATGTAAAAATAATTTCCCTGATGCACTAAAAGCATAAAGGCCAGTAAGCAAACCTGCAATTACCCATGCTGCAATTTTCCTTGTCTTTGAAATTTCTGTTGTTGCCATACTAATTTGTTTGAATAAAATGCTTAACTAAGATTTCGATTTTGATTGTATATTTGACTATGCTCAACATCTATTACATAGTATTGTTCAATCTATATATCAAAAATTCAATCAAAACTGTTTAACATTTATCAGAACCATATTTCGGATTATACCATAACATATTATATTACAATAGATTAAAAACGTTTTTATGAGATAAAAATACAAATCCGAACTTTTATAACAAATTGTATTGAAAGTTATAAAAAGTCTTCAAAAATCGTTTTTGACATGGACAAAATTCCTTTACATTTGCCCGAACAAATCCCTAAAAACAACCTACTGTTATGACAATAGGAATACTTAAAGAAATTGCCGGCGAAAACCGGGTTGCAATGCTCCCGGAGAGTGTTGCCACGCTGGTAAAGATGAACGTTGCTATGCTTGTTGAAGCAGGTTCCGGACTCGCAGCTTTTGCCTCGGACCAGGAATATGAACTTGCCGGAGCACGTATCGAAACCAAAGCCAAAGTTATTGCAGGTGCAGATTTACTTATTAAAATCCAGCCACCTACCTCCGAAGAAATTGCCCTGATGAAAGACGGTCAGGTAATTATGGCAGTGTTAAATCCCTATTTCAACACTGACATGGTTAAAGCACTTGCTGCAAAAAACATTACAGGATTCAGCATGGATGTGGTACCACGTACCAGCCGTGCACAGGCTATGGATATCCTTTCGTCCATGGCTACGGTTGCAGGCTACAAAGCAGTGTTAACAGCTGCCAACACTTTGCCGAAATTCTTCCCTATGTTTATGACTGCCGCCGGAACCATTAAACCAGCCAATATGCTGATATTGGGTGCCGGAGTTGCCGGGCTTCAGGCTATCGCCACTTCGCGAAAGCTTGGGGCAGTAGTTTATGTGTTCGACGTTCGGGCAGCTGTAAAAGAAGAAGTTGTAGGCCTTGGCGGAAAATTCGTTGAAGTGGAAGGCGCTCTCGACGATAAAGCAGCCGGAGGTTATGCAGTAGAGCAAACTGATGAATTTAAAGCCCGTCAGGCACAAGCCATCCACGATCAGGCTGTGAAATCGGATGTGGTAATTTGTACCGCCCAGATTCCAGGTCGCCGCGCTCCGCTCCTGCTTAAAAAAGAAACAGTTGAAGCTATGAAACCGGGATCGGTAATTATTGACCTTGCAGCTTCAACCGGAGGAAATTGCGAACTGACCAAAGACAATGAAACCATTGTTCATCAGGGTGTTAAAATTATTGGCAATTCCCAGTTCCCAACCGATATGCCTACCGATGCAAGCCGAATGTATGGCAAAAATATGATCAATTTCCTTAAGCTAATTATTACCAAAGAAGGCGCATTGAACCTCAACTGGGAAGATGATATTGTGAAAGGGACTGCGGTTACTCATGGAAAAGAAATTGTGCACGAAAGAGTGAAGGCTGCAATTAAATAAACAAGAGGTGCCGGGTACCGAGTGCCGGGTGCCAACTCCAAGACAAATCTTGTGTTAAATAACAGATATTAAGATAACACTTTATTTTTGCAAGTATGGCTAAAAGATTTGAAGAACTTGTTATATGGCAGGATGCAAGAAAATTAGCAAATCTTGTCCATTTTACTTTCCTTGAACTGAAAGACTATGATTTTAAAAATCAAATCAACAGCGCTGCCAATTCGGTAATGAATAACATCGCCGAAGGATTTGAGAGATTTTCAAGACCAGATTTTAAACGGTTTCTTCAAATTGCAAAAGCCTCAAATGGTGAAGTCCGAAGCATGACTTATCTGGCTGAAGATTACAACTATATTTTGGCTGAAAAAGCTAATGAAATAAGGAATCTTAGTATAAAAATCAAAACAGAGGTTGTGTGTTTGATGAATACTTTTGTTTAAAAGTGTCAGGTGCCGGGTGCCAGAAACTGTACACTTCCTGCTGTTCCCAAAACCCTTAACCCAACTCCCGGCACTTCGGAACCAGGAACTCTGAACAACAACTTAAAAATAGAAATTGAATTTTATAAAATAATCAAACTAAACAATTAGCTTATGGACGAAGTTTTAAAATTTTTCCTGGAATACAAGGACCTGATCTTTATCATTGTTCTGTCCGTTTTCCTTGGAATAGAAGTTATATCCCATGTACCGGCTGTTCTGCACACACCACTGATGTCAGGAAGTAATGCTATACATGGAGTTGTAATCATTGGTGCCATTATTGTGATGGGCCATGCCGAAAGCACACTCTCATTGATCCTCGGTTTTATTGCCGTAATACTTGGTACGCTGAATGTTGTCGGTGGATTTGTGGTTACCGACCGCATGCTGGAAATGTTTAAGAAGAAGAAAAAATAGGGAGAAAGAATATGGAAACAATTACAAAACTTATCGA
>CAIWMA010000363.1 GCA_903913645.1 uncultured Bacteroidales bacterium
CAATCAGTTCTTTTTGCATTTGGTCAAGATTAGTTCAAGGTTCAAGGGTTCAAAAGGTAATGATCAATGGTTGTTGAGCAACGCCGAAGTGCAGATGACTCCACTGCTTAAAGATTTAATACGAGATTCAACAACATCCGAAATCAAACATCCGAACCCCTTTTATTCAATATCCCACGTAGCTCCATCCTTTGTGTCCTTGATACTCACACCGGCTTGCGCCAAAGCATCTCGTAGCCGGTCACTGGTTGCCCAATCTTTATTTGTACGTGCATCACGCCGAAGGTCGAGGATAATATTCATCAGGTTGCTTATAACCTGGTTGCCGGCCTGGGGATCATTTTCAGGCAGCAATCCAAGAATATCGAAAGTAAACGTGTGCATCATACTTCTTAACAGACCAATATCATCATCTGTCAGACTTTCTTTTTTATCATTAGCAGAATTGATAATTCGCGCGCCTTCAAATAGATTGGCAATCAGGATCGGGCTGTTGAGGTCGTCGTTCATGGCCTCGTAGCATTTTGCCTGCAACGCGGCAATATCAACCGTTGATTTACTGACCGGAACCAGTTTTTCAAGAGTTGCGATGCTTTTCATCAGCCGCAAAAACCCTTTCTCCGAAGCCTGCAAGGCTTCGTTGCTGAAATCAAGCGGGCTGCGGTAATGTGCTTGCAGTATAAAGAAGCGAACGGTCATTGGACTGTAAGCCTGTTCAAGCGATGGATGGTTCCCGGCGAAGAAATCATCAAGCTGAATAAAATTGCCCAGCGATTTACCCATCTTCTGCCCGTTGATGGTAATCATATTATTGTGCATCCAGTATTTGGCAGGCGTTTTATGATTGGCAATGGTGCTTTGCGCGATTTCACTTTCGTGGTGCGGGAAAAGCAGGTCCATACCTCCGCCATGAATATCAAACTGATCGCCCAGGTATTTGGTGCTCATAGCTGAACATTCGAGGTGCCAGCCAGGGAAACCATCGCTCCAGTCGGATGGCCAGCGCATAATATGCTCAGGTTGGGCTTTTTTCCATAACGCAAAATCAAAACTATTGCGTTTCTCGTCCTGCCCTTCCAGTTCGCGGGTATTCGACAGGAGATCTTCAACAATACGCCCCGATAGAATTCCGTAATTATGAGCCTGGTTGTATTTCTCCACGTCAAAATATACCGATCCTTTGCTTTCGTAACCCATTCCGGCATTAAGGATTTTCTTTACCATCGCAATCTGCTCAATAATATGCCCGGAAGCACGTGGTTCAATACTCGGTTTCAGAATATTAAGTTTATCCATGGCTGCATGATAGCGATCAGTAAAATACTGTACCACTTCCATCGGTTCCAATTGCTCTAACCGTGCTTTTTTAGCAATTTTATCTTCACCTTCGTCGGCATCGTTTTCGAGATGGCCAACATCGGTTATATTCCTCACATAACGCACTTTAAATCCAAGGTGGCGCAGGTAGCGGAACACCAGGTCGAATGAAATTGCCGGGCGTGAATGGCCCAGATGTGCATCGCCATAAACTGTTGGCCCGCAAACATACATGCCTACATGTGGAGCATTAATCGGAACAAAAAGTTCCTTTTGACGAGATAATGTATTGTAAATAAATAAGTTGTTTTCCATACGGCATTCTTTTGCAAGGTGCAAAGGTAAAGAAATTCAAAGAATTATTGGAATGGTGGTTTTGACGCTTCTGTATGTGAATATACACTTCAGAACCTTTGCCATTCAAGGGAACCTAAAGATTAATTACTTTTAAACGAGGCACTTCCTTCTTTATTCAATAATTTTTCCTAAATTTGTTGGTAGCTATCCCATGGCATTTGGGATATAGTCAAATCGACCCTACTCAGAAGTCAGGTTCCCCGCTACGTAACGAAAGTACGGTAACAGAGCGCCTAAACATGTAGAAGTTTAGCGCACGGTTTTACTATCTATGTATAGTATATTTTTTTTTAAAAGGATTGAAATGGATAAAAAACGACTCCTCGACTTATCAAAAGCTGATTTACTCGAAAACCAGGTGTGGGAATATTGGATGGCCGACAAGATTGAATACGTTATTGCATCGGATAAAACCGAAGTTAATGAAGGCACCAATGCAATTCATATTGTAATTACTGACTTTTTTTTCAACAACAAGACCAAACATGTAGGTTTCTGTTCGCCTAATGAATCGGGCGATATGGAAAATATTCAGCCTGTGGTATTTGTCGAAAAGGGACAGGTAGAGTTTTATAAGGAATCGGACTGGACA
>CAIWMA010000364.1 GCA_903913645.1 uncultured Bacteroidales bacterium
CCCATACTTCTTTATATAAACCTGGTATTTATTCCAAAAATTGAATATAAAGATCAGGCTGATATTTTTATTCCGAAACTAAAACAAGTGAACTTTTCCCTGCTAAGGACCCAAAGCGGCGATACCATTGAGCAAAGCCAATTCAACGGCAAAGTAGTGTTACTGGATTTCTATTTTATGAATTGTCGGCCCTGTCGTGCGAAGTTTCCGACACTCGAAAAATTAAAATCTGCCTTTAACAACCGCAATGATGTTGAGATTATTGGAGTGTATTGCGATGTTGACAATTCAATGAAAGAATTACCCGCATTCCTCGCAAAATATAAAGTCACGATTAAAACCCTTATTGATAAGGATTTAAAATTAAGAAAGGAATTAGGGATTACGTCCATGCCTGTTGATATAGTTTTAAACAAAAAAGGCGATATCGTATCAACTTATTGGGGATTTCAGATGGGAGCTTCGGATAAATATTTTGATGAACGGGTTAAACTGATTAATGAATTACTAAAAAACTAATTTAAAAGAAAAGTTGTTTTGTTCTATCTGTGATTGCTTGGTTGTTATTAACTTCATGAATTGTTGAAAATGATAGTTTGAAAAGGGTATTACAACAATTAGAAAGAATCTGATTTGTTTTATTCAGAATCAATTGTTCTGAATTTTGAATATACAGGCGAAACCTGATAGGTCTTGAAGACTTGTCAGGTTTTTCGGTATTCCGGTTCTTATCAACTCCTTCAATCCCATATACTCTCCCATTTTTTATATTATAATTTATACTATCTTTGCAGCCTTAAAAATTCGCTTAAAATTACCTCCTCATGGGAACTAAATATACTGAATACAAACAACTTAGCCTTACACGCATCGGAAACGAAGTTCTCGAATTCTGGAACGAGAATCATATTTTTGAGAAAAGCCTCGAAAACCGGAGCGATTGTACGCCTTATATTTTCTACGAAGGTCCACCTTCGGCTAACGGCATGCCTGGTATCCACCACGTTATGGCCCGTGCCATCAAAGATATTTTTTGCCGTTACAAAACATTAAAAGGATTTTTCGTTGAACGTAAAGCCGGTTGGGATACGCATGGTTTACCCATCGAAATTGCCGTTGAAAAAACATTAGGAATCACCAAGGAAGACATAGGTAAAAAAATTAGTGTCGACGATTACAACAAAGCCTGTCGCAGCGAAGTAATGAAATACAAGGACCGCTGGGACGAACTTACCTTGAAAATCGGCTATTGGGTTGACCTTGATAATCCATACATTACATTCGAAAACACCTATATCGAAACTTGCTGGTACTTGCTTTCCGAACTCTACAAAAAAGGACTTCTTTACAAAGGCTATACCATTCAGCCGTATTCTCCAGCTGCAGGAACCGGTCTCAGCACCCACGAACTGAACCAGCCCGGAAGCTACCGCAATGTTAAAGACAATACGCTGGTTACCCAGTTTAAAGTCCGCAAGGATACTGGTCATTCGCTGATACCTACACTTTTCGGAAATGATAAAACTGATGTCTTTATCCTGGCATGGACCACCACACCATGGACTTTGCCATCAAATACCGCATTAGCCGTTGGCAAGCATATCGAATATGTGCTGGTAAATACGTTTAATCCATACACTTATGAGCCGGTTAAAGTCGTAGTAGGTAAACCGCTTTTTGCAAAATATTTTCACGAAAAGAATGCTGAAATCCTGATGAGCGAATACGTTCCTGGACAAAAAGCAATTCCTTTCGAAGTACTTGCCACATTCACCGGTGCCGAACTTGCCGGTCTGCGTTACGAGCAGCTTTTACCTTACGAGCAGCCTGAAACCGGCGATGCATTTGTGGTAATCTTAGGTGATTTTGTGACAACCGAAGATGGTACCGGTATCGTTCATATCGCGCCAAGTTTCGGAGCGGATGACTTTAAAGTTGCAAAACAATACGGAATCGGCGCACTTACGCTGGTTGATAAAACCGGCCGCTTTGTGGAAAGTATGGGCGAATTTGCCGGCCGCTTTGTTAAAGCCGAATATGCGCAGGACAATGATCCGCAAAGAACTGAGAATGTCGATGTCGACATCATCGTAAAGCTTAAAAAAGAAAACCGGGCTTTTAAAACTGAAAAATACGAACACTCGTACCCGCACTGCTGGCGTACCGATAAACCTATTCTTTACTATCCGCTTGATTCGTGGTTCATTCGCACCACTGCCATCAAGGACCGGATGATCGAACTTAACAAGACCATCAACTGGAAACCCGAATCAACCGGTACCGGACGTTTTGGCAATTGGCTCGAAAATCTTGTGGACTGGAACCTTTCACGTTCACGCTACTGGGGAACCCCGCTGCCAATCTGGGTTAGCGAAGACCGCACTGAAGAAATCTGTATAGGATCAATAGCTGAACTCCAGGCAGAAATTGAGAAATCAATCAAAGCCGGGTTTATGACTGTAAATCCGTTTGCAGGCTTTGAACCGGGAAACAATTCAAAAGAAAACTACAATTTATTCGACCTTCACCGTCCGTATGTGGATGATATTTTCCTGGTTTCGCCAACAGGCAAAAAGCTTATCCGCGAAACAGATCTTATCGATGTTTGGTTCGATTCGGGAGCTGTGCCTTATGCCCAGTTCCATTACCCGTTCGAAAAGAACACAGGTCGTCCTGAATATTTCCCCGCCGATCTAATTGCTGAAGGCGTTGATCAGACCCGTGGATGGTTTTATACCCTGCATGCCATTGCAGCATTGGTTTTTGATTCGGTCGCATTTAAAAATGTGATTTCCAATGGCCTTGTGCTCGACAAAGCCGGCAATAAAATGTCAAAAAAGCTTAAGAATTCTGTTGATCCGTTCGAAACACTTGAAAAATACGGCCCCGATGCTACACGCTGGTATATGATCACCAATTCGCAGCCATGGGACAACCTCAAATTTGACCTTGACGGCATCGCCGAAGTACAGCGTAAGTTTTTCGGAACTTTATATAATACCTATAACTTTTTCGCGTTGTATGCCAACATCGACGGGTTCAGTTATGCGGAGACAGAAATTCCTTTTGCTGAATGTCCTGAAATCGATCGATGGATACATTCGGAGCTTAACAGCCTGATTTTAAATGTAGACGAAGCATTTGCTGATTACGAACCAACACGTGCCGGCCGGTTGATTTCCGATTTTGTAAACGAACACCTTAGCAACTGGTACGTGCGACTTTCGCGCCGCCGTTTCTGGAAAGGAGAATACACAAGCGACAAGATTTCAGCCTACCAGACCTTGTATCGCTGTCTCGAAGTTGTTGCTAAGTTAGCTTCTCCTATCGCACCGTTCTTTATGGACAAGCTTTTTATAGATTTGAACACAGTTTCCGGTCTGGATAATAGCGAATCCGTACATCTTACCGATTTCCCGGTTGCCGACGAAAGCAAAATCGACAAACAACTGGAAGAGCGCATGGAACTGGCTCAACAGGTTTCGAGTATGGCACTGAGCTTACGCAAAAAGACAAATCTCCGCGTACGTCAGCCATTGCAAAAAATCCTGATCCCGATTACCGGCGAGCATATCAAAGATCAACTCGAAAAAGTAAGTGCACTGATTTTGAGTGAAGTTAACGTGAAAGAATTGGAATATCTTGACGAATCAGCAGGTTTCCTGGTTAAGAAGATTAAACCGAACTTTAAAACACTCGGTCCACGGTATGGCAAACTCATGAAAGAAATTGCAGCAGCTGTTAGCGCATTTACGCAATATGAAATAAGTAAAATTGAAACTGAAGGACAATACAACCTACTGATTAACGGTGAAACTGTAGAAATGTATTTGGCTGATGTAGAGATTATTACCGAGGATATTCCGGGATGGGTAGTTGCAAACCAGGGTATGTTAACTGTTGCACTGGACATAACAGTTACCAATGGTCTTTGGCAGGAAGGAATTGCCCGTGAACTTGTTAACAGGATTCAAAATATACGTAAAGACCGGGGTTTTGACGTGACAGACAAAATAACCCTGGATTTACAGAAAAATGATCAGATAGAAGAAGCGATAAGTAACTTTAATGCATATATTTGCTCAGAAACACTGGCTGAATCCTTGACTGTTTCGGATAGAATGCTACATAATTCTGAAATGCTGGACCTGACTGATGAGATCAGTGTGGCAATCAGGGTTGACAAAATATAACACATAGAAACTAAGTAAAACTGAATAATTTAATACCTGAATATATGAAAGCGGAAGACGTAAAAGACGAAAAAGGAAGAACCCATTACTCTGATGAGGAATTGGCTGAATTCCGCGAGCTAATTGTCGACAAACTCGAAAAAGCCCGTCATGACATGGAATTGCTGACCGAAGCATACACCAACAGTAACGACAACGACACTATGGATACCTCTCCAACTTTTAAAGTTCTGGAAGAAGGTTACCAGGTTATGTCGAAAGAAGAAAATGCACGTTTAGCTGGACGCCAGGAGAAATTTATTCAAAGCCTTGAAAATGCATTGGTACGCATCGAGAATAAGACCTACGGTATTTGCCGGGAAACGGGCAAGCTGATTTCGAAAGAACGGTTACGTAGCGTTCCTCATGCAACACTAAGCATGGAAGCCAAACTGAAACAGAAATAACCGGAACAGTATATCGTGCTGAAGAAATCATTCTTAGTAGTATTTATCGTCCTTTTCATTGATCAGGCTTTAAAATTATGGATTAAAACCCATATGACCCTGGGCCAGGAATTTCATATTGCCGGCAACTGGTTTATCATTCACTTCACCGAAAACAACGGCATGGCCTTCGGACTTCAGTTCGCTGGCGGTTACGGCAAACTTGCGTTGAGTTTGTTCCGTATTTTTGCTGTCGGATTTTTGGGCTGGTACATCTTTCGGCTGGCCAAATCCAAAACCGCGTTTGGTGTAATTTTTTGTTTCTCCCTTATCCTCGCCGGAGCCATGGGTAATATTATAGATAGTGCTCTGTACGGTAGCCTGTTCAGCGAAAGCACCTATTTTGATGTGGCCCGTTTTTTACCCGCCGAGGGTGGATATAGTACGTTCCTGCATGGCAAAGTTGTGGATATGTTCTATTTTCCGATACTTGAAGGGAATTACCCGCAATGGCTGCCTTTCCTGGGCGGTGATCATTTTATCTTTTTCCGCCCTGTATTTAATGTGGCAGATTCAGCAATCACATGCGGAGTTTTAAGTTTACTGATCTTTCAACGCCAATTCTTTAATACACCAAAGGAAAATTCTGATGGCAATAAAGAAGAGGTTAAGGAAGATAGTTCTTCGGAAGCTTCTGATAATATACTGGCTGCCGACAAATATTTAAAAAACAGCTGATTTATTAATCAGAAAGTATGCTAAACTTTACAATTTGTTTTTAAATTTGCTCTCTAATTCTTTTACATATGGCTCAAAAAATAATCGGTAAAATTTCACAGATCATCGGCCCGGTGATCGACGTATCTTTTGACGAAAATGTCCCGCTTCCTAATATTTATGACGCACTGGAAGTAACAAACGAGCAGGGAACTGTTATCGTTCTGGAATGTCAGCAGGATATCGGTGAAAACACAATTCGTACCGTTGCAATGGATTCAACTGATGGATTGAGCCGAGGCATGCAGGTTGTTTCTACAGGCATAACTATTTCCATGCCCGTCGGTGATACAATTAAGGGCCGTTTGTTTAATGTGATCGGGAATGCCATTGATGGAATGCCAGCAGTTTCGCGCGATAGAGTAGCCAGCATCCACCGCGATCCGCCTAAATTTGAAAACCTTTCCACTTCAAAGGAAGTTCTTTATACAGGAATAAAAGTTATCGACCTTATCGAGCCTTATTCAAAAGGCGGAAAAATTGGTCTGTTTGGCGGTGCCGGTGTTGGGAAAACGGTTATCATCATGGAGCTTATCAACAACATTGCCAAAAGCTATGCCGGTATGTCGGTATTTGCCGGTGTTGGTGAGCGTACACGCGAAGGCAATGACCTGCTCCGCGAAATGATTGAATCGGGCGTTATCAATTATGGTGATGCTTTTAAAGAAGATATGGAAAAAGGCGGCTGGGATCTTTCGAAAGTTGATCCTGTCGAACTTGAAAAATCGCAGGCAACACTTGTTTTTGGCCAGATGAATGAACCCCCCGGAGCACGTGCACGGGTTGCTCTTTCGGGACTAACCGTTGCTGAATATTTCCGCGATGGCGATGAGCAAAGCGGTGGAAAAGATATTCTTTTCTTTATTGATAATATTTTCCGTTTCACACAGGCAGGGTCCGAAGTATCGGCTTTGCTTGGTCGTATGCCTTCAGCTGTTGGTTATCAGCCAACACTGGCATCCGAAATGGGAGTGATGCAGGAACGTATCACATCAACCAAACGCGGTTCAATCACTTCCGTTCAGGCTGTGTATGTACCTGCCGATGACTTAACTGACCCGGCTCCTGCTACTACCTTTGCCCACTTGGATGCTACCACAGTATTAAGCCGTAAAATTGCAGAACAAGGTATTTACCCGGCTGTTGACCCGCTCGATTCAACTTCACGTATTCTGAATCCTGATATCGTTGGTGAAGAACACTACAACACCGCCCAACGAGTTAAAGAAATTCTTCAGCGTTACAAGGAATTGCAGGATATTATCGCAATCCTTGGTATGGACGAACTTTCGGATGAGGACAAACTGGTAGTTCAACGTGCACGCCGTGTAGCCCGTTTCCTTTCACAGCCTTTCTTTGTTGCTACTCAGTTTACCGGTATTCCTGGTGCTTTTGTGGCAATCGAAGATACCATCAAAGGATTCAAGATGATCCTCGATGGTGAAGTGGACGAATATCCCGAATCCGCTTTCAACCTTGTTGGAACTATTGAAGAAGCGATTGAAAAGGGTAAGAAAATGTTGGCAGAAGGTTAAGAGAGTTTTGAGTTATAAGTGATGAGTTAAAAGATGGAAGTTGTAAGAAAAGCAACTTAAACTTTGTAAAACTTGTAACTCCAAAATCATCAAGCCTAACAACCTAATCCCCTACAGCCTAATAGCCTAAAAAAATGAAAATTGAAATAGTAACTCCAGATACCACAATTTACGAAGGTGAAGTTTCGCTGGTCCAATTTCCAGGGCTCGATGGTTCGTTCGAAGTGTTGAACAATCATGCGCCTATGATAGCTGCGCTTAAAGAGGGCAAGGTTAAGGTTATTGATGCAAAAAAGGCAACTCTATACTTTGATATTAAAGGAGGCGTTGTGGAGATATTAAAAAATAAAATACAGGTGCTTGCCGAGTAAAATCGGATAGTGTACTTATTAATATTGGAGGGTTTTGGCCCTCCTTTTTTTTGGTTTGGTTCTGATGTCAGAATTTCCAGTAAAAAAATAAAAAGCGTTCCACTGAATTTTTCAGTGGAACGCTTTTTGCATAAATTAATGATTACTTTTTCTCAAGACTCCAGCCTGTCTTTAACCCTACAATAAACCAGGCAAGAGAAACAGTTCCGAGAGCAAATATAGTATCACCGAGTACACGAAGCCAGCGGAAGAAAGTTAATGTATCTCCCTGCATGAAATCAGCTGAACGGGCATACCATAAACCGTATTTCACACTTACCCAGGTTTGAGCTAATCCAACCGGAAGCACACTGAGCAGAATCATAAGTGCAAGTCCTATATTAATAGCCCAGAAGGCGAACCGGATGTATTTTTCTTTCCATATTGCTTCTGCATCCATACTGCGAAGAACGAAAAGCATGAGGCCGATTCCGAGCATGCCATAAACACCGAAGAGTGCGGCATGGCCGTGAGCTGCAGTAGTATTAAGTCCCTGCATATAATACAGTGCGATTGGAGGGTTGATAAGGAATCCGAAGATTCCGGCTCCTACAAGGTTCCAGAATGATACAGCCAGGAAACTATAGATTGGCCATTTGTAATTCTGGATCCAGTTGCTGGTTCGCGAAATTTTTAGTGTGCCATAAGCTTCGAAACCGATCAGTACCAGAGGGGCAACTTCAAGTGCGCTGAATGAAGCGCCGATAGCAAGAATGGCAGTTGGTGTTCCTGAAAAATAAAGGTGATGGAAAGTTCCCAATATACCACCCGAAAGGAAAACTATGGTTGAGAATAAAACGTTGGAGGTTGCTGTAGCAGCGCGGATAAGATTTAGTTTTACAAAAAGGAAAGCGATTGCCACAGTTGCAAATACTTCAAAGAATCCTTCAACCCAGAGGTGAACTACCCACCAGCGCCAGTATTCGGCAATGGCAAGATTGGTTTGGCGGCCCCACATAAGACCGGCGCCATAAAATGCTGCAATAGCAATGGATGCAATAAGGAACATCGCCAATAAATGCCTGCTTTCGTCTCTTTTCTTGAGTGCAGGCCAAATTGCTCTTCCCATCAGAAGCAGCCAAAGTACCAGACCAATAAACAGGAATGCCTGCCAGAAACGGCCCAGGTCAACATATTCGTAACCCTGGTGACCAAAGTAGAAATTGGTTACCAAACCAAGTTTCTGCATAATGCCATACCATTGACCGATCAGAGATCCGACTACGATTACCAGCAGAGACAGGAAAAGGAAGTTTACACCAAATCGTTGAAACTTTGGCTCGTGGCCAGAAACTGCCGGTGCAAGGTAAAGCCCGGTAGCCAGCCAAGAAGTGGCGATCCAGAAAATGGCAAGTTGCACGTGCCATGTACGTGACAGGGAATAGGGGAGGAACTGGGCAAGGGGAATACCATAAAAAGCCTGTCCTTCGACACCATAATGCGCAGTGACTATACCCATTATTATTTGTACAAAAATTAAAGCAGTAACCACCCAGAAATATTTAAGGGTAGCTTTCATCGATGGCGTTAGCACCAATCCGAAGAAAGGATCTTGTTTCAGCATTTCAATACCTTCATCGTGTTTGCTTGAGGCATAATACCAAACTAATAATCCAATCCCGATAAGCAACATAATAACGCTAAAGCCAGTCCATAGAATAAGCGAACTGGTAGGTTTGTTATTTACCAATTCTTCCGATGGCCAGTTATTTGTATACGAAATATCACTGTCGGGCCGGTTGGTTACGCAGGCCCATGCTGTCCAAAAGAAAAAATTGTTCATTTTAGCCATCCGTTCATCCGTTTTAATCGTATTCGGAGGAATAGCATAGTATCCGCGTAACTTTTCAAGAGCGGGATCATTCATAAACAAGCTTGCATAATGTTGGCTAACATCAGCAATAGCTTTAGCGCGCAAAGGAGAAACTACGAATACATTTTTCGCTTCGTCGTACGTATTGGTGCGTAATTCCTTTTGCAAACGGACTTTGTACATGGCCTGTTTTTCGGCAGACAGATTTTTGTAATCCATGCTGTCGTTGTCACGGGCATATTGGTTAAGGATGAATTCAGATTCGCGGTGAAGCCAGTCTGCCGACCAGTCGGGGGCTACATACGATCCGTGGCCCCAAATGGTGCCGACTTCCTGTCCGCCGATCGATTGCCAGATATTCTGACCATCTTTTATATCCTGCCCGGTAAACAGAACAATTCCATCGGTAGTAACTACTTGTGCCGGAATTGGCGGTGCTTTACGATATATTTCCCTGCCGTAATATCCAAGTACGGAAAATGAAATAACAATGACTGCAGCAAAAGCAATCCAGAGTTTTTTTGTTGTCATAAGTTTTGGTTTTAGTTATTTGAATTGTTTGGGTTAATTTTTACCAACTGATTATCCAGCCAGTTTTAATGCTTTTGGGTAAAGAATGTTATTTTCCAGATGCACATGAATATGAAGGTCGTCCTCAAATTGTTCCAGCAGTTTAAGTGAAACCCTATAGGTATTACAGGCATCGTCGGGAATAAAGTAATTGTTAGTCAAAACATTAATTTTATCCATCGCACCACCGGCAAACTCATGTTCGCCTTGCATACGTGTGATTTCGGAAACTATGGTCGTTTTTACTTCAGAGGAAGCGTTCTTTTCAGCTTCTTTGATGGCAGGAAACAGAACTTCTTCTTCGTTTTTTAAATGTTGCAGAAGCTCTTCATTGATTTTGGTAAACAAGGAAGCTACTTCAATCAATTCAGCATGATGATCTCCATGTACATTAGCAATTTTCTGGGTGTAGAAAACAAGTTCAGGGAGAGTTTTTAACACAAATTTGTGGTGTGTGTTCATGATAAAATCACTCAGAAAACCAAGTTCCCATTCTTTGAAATTCATTGCACCGCTTACTGGTGTTTGTGCAAGTGCATCAATTTGTTGAGCTAAAGCGGATAAATCTGTTCCTTTTTCTTTGCAAGCAACTGAGAGGCTTTTGTTTCCGCCACAGCAAAAATCGATACCGACATTCTTAAATAAAGCTGCTGCTCTGAAATCATTGGCGACAATCCCGCCTATTGTTAGTTCTATATTTTTTTGTTTTAACATTTGAATGAGTTTAATTTCGTGGCAAAGATATACATAAAAATTAATAAAAGACAAAAAGGTCTTTTATTATTTATAAATATTTATTTGTATCTTTGTGAAGTCAAATTTTTGATATAAAGCAAGGAAATATGTTTAATAAGGAAACAGAATATGCTATCAGGGGGCTGGTTTACATTCAGTTGCAGAATTTTGAAGGTAAGCGGCCGGGGATAGCTGAAATTGCGGAACAGATTGATGCACCGCATTTTTATACAGCTAAGATTCTACAACGGCTGGTCAGGCAGGGATTTCTCGAATCCCAGAAGGGAAAAGGAGGAGGGTTTTATTTTGATATTAAAAAGCCAGCTGTGCTGCTTAAACAATTGATTATAGCTACCCAAGGCGATAATTTATTTTGTGGGTGTGGATTTGGATTAAAAGAATGTGATGAAAATAATCCCTGTCCGTTGCACGATAAATATGCTCTAATACGCAATGCGCTGAATCAGCTTGTAATGGAAGAAAATATACAAGGCCTGGCTCAAAAAACAATGAAAGGTGATGAAATGCTTTCGCCGAGACTGAGGTAAATTGGTAAATAGAGAGAATTAATAAGATATTCGCGAATTGCAAAATACTCCAATATTGTATTTCAGAACTGGATTTTAAATGATTTCTCCATTTCTAATGATCAATTCGGCTTTCCCGTTAATTGAAAATCCTTCATAAATATTAGAATCACACTGTTGAATCTGGTTTTTAACTGAAATAACAGATTTCACTTCCGGATCCCAGATCACAAAATCAGCATCTGAACCCACTTCTATGGTTCCTTTTTGAGGATAAAGATCAAAAATCCGGGCGGCGTTGGCGGAGGTTAATCCCACAAATTGCTGCAGACTTAATTTTTTTGTTAAAACTCCATAGGTAAAAAGCAGTGCCAGCCTGTTCTCTATACCGCCGGCACCATTGGGAATTTTTGTAAAATCGTTTATGCCAACGTCTTTTTGGCCTTTTGTGTTGAACGGGCAATGATCAGTTGAGATTACATCCACGGTACCATCTGTCAGGGCTTCCCAAAGCGCTTCCTGGTCGAGTTTTGATCGAATCGGTGGACTGATCACATACTTCAATGAATCAGGCAAAGGTTTTGAATACACACTTTCGTCAAGCAACAGATATTGAGGACAAGTTTCACAAAACAAATGAAGACCTTTCTTCTTTGCAGCCCTTATATATTCTATTGATTTGGCAGTTGAAGTATGAACGATATAGGTTTTGCAACTGGTTTTTCGGCAAAGGTCAATTACTTTCCGAACAGATTCCGATTCCGATTCTGCCGGTCGGGAAAGAGCGTGATATAAAGGTTCCGTTTTCCCTTTGCTGATAAATTGCTTTTGATTCTGTATTATTACATCTCCTTCTTCGCAATGAACAAGCACAATAGCGTTAAGCAAAGCAGCCTTCTTCATAACCTGTTCAAGTTCCCAATATTCAATTCCGATGCTGCCCTTGTATGCCAGGTAAGCCTTGAAGGATTTAATGCCCACTTCATTCACGCACCATTCCATTTGCTCCGGAATTGTTTCATCGTACCAGGTGATTCCCATATGCAAGGTGTAATCCACCAAGCATTTATTGGATTCCTTCAAGCGGAATGCCAGCGCTTTCATCAACGATTGTCCGTTAGAAGGAGTAACAAAATCAACCAGGAAAGTGGTTCCCCCGGCAATGGCAGCTTTGCTTCCACTCAGGAAATCATCAAAGGAAGGGCCTGCAGGCGTGGGTAATTCCAGATGAACATGAGGATCGATTCCTCCCGGGAAAATGTATTTTCCTTTTGCATCAATGATTTTGTAATTGGGGAAGTTTTTGGGATTTAAAGGGCCAATTTCTTTAATCAGACCTTCGCTAACTGCAATATCAGAATTAGAAGTAGAATCGGAATTAATGATGGTTGCGTTGATTATCAGGAATTGGTTCATTTCAGGAACTTTTAAAATCAAATTCTTATCAGTGTCAGAAACCCGTTGGGTATGCAGATACTAATTTTCGGGCACTAAAGCTTTTTCAAACCGGCCTTCAGCATTTTTCTGAAAACCTAATTTTGATAAATATTGTGAGTATTTTTCGCTTTTCCCTTCGGCCACAACTTTTGTAAAACCTTCATTTATAAAGCGATCCCTCAAGCGAAGGTAAATGAATTTTCCATTTTTAAAATCACGGTATTCAGGCAGTACAAAGTCGAGCCCTACCGAGAGGCAGTGATCTTCTTTTCGGTGTGCAAGGAAAACGCCGGCAACAGCCATATTCCGCAGTACAAAGAAACTTATGGTATTCAATTCAGGTTTGTAGGTAAATCCGGGGAAGAATTTTTCAATATCTTTTTCATGGAACTGCAGAAATCTGATAAGGTAGCGATTTTCAGGCCGCAATTCCAGTATCTCAAAGACTTCTTTTTTAGAGTAAACCGAATTCAGGTAGTAGAGATCGACTAAAACTATAAAGGCATTGAGAAATCCAACCGGCCATGCGCCAATCAGGAATCCGTAAGTTGAAAAGGTAATTGCGCCGAAGAGATTGATCCACCTGAATTTCAGGATTGAACTCATGGTCATTGAGGTAGCAATGGTTATTGAAGCCAGATAGCCAATCCATTGTAAAAGAGATATTTCCATAAAACTATTTTGAGGCAAAAGCGTTTTTGAGGAGTCTGAAATCGTAATCACTAACAGCCTAAACCCCTATACCCTAATAGCCTAATGCTTGGCAAAATTAGTCTAAATAACTCTATTTCCTCATTTCAACCCAAAGTCTCTCCGCTTGTATACGTGCATCGGCAAGAATTTTCTCTTCGTCGATAGCAAGGATTTTCCTATTTTCAACTATTAATCTGCCATTTGAAATTACATGCTGAACTTGTTGCGATTCGAGTCCGAAAACAAAATGGCCATAGAAATTGCCGTTGTTGAAAGGCGTAGGCGTATCGTAATCGAGCACTACCAGATTGTTGGGACAATGCCCGCTGAAGCCGTTTTTTTGAAGGTATTTGTCAGCATTACGGAAGCGCTGGTAAACACTGTCGTAACCAATAGTATCGAAATTCTGGCCAACAAAAAAGGCAGCTTGGGCACTTCGAATCATATCGCTGTGCATGCCATCCGTTCCCATCATGATATTATCGCCAAGATCTTGGGCATTAAAATAGCCAACCTTATTATTAAGGTTACTTTCAGTATTCTGAACTACCCAAGCCGGGCAATTACGGATAATTTTCTTTTCGTTTTCGCTCAGGTGCAGACAATGACCAAGGATGGTTTTGCTGGATTCAAGGGCGCCAAATTTTTGAAGCCGTTCTATAACACGCATGCCATAGGTTGAGGCACAATGATCCTGATCACTTTCAGCTTCGGCTACATGGATATGAATTCCGCTGCCTGATTGTTTTGCAAGATCAACCGCTTTTTTAAGAGTATCATCAGAAACGGTAAATGAAGCATGTAAGCCTACCAGTCCCTGGTGGTTTCCTAGGTATTCAGCAGTTTCAATCAACCCTTGTTCAGCTTTATCAATGCCATCACGGTCGGTTATTTCGTAACAAAGCAAATGCGAAGCACCCACTTTTTCGAAGGCATTGGCAATAATTTCCAGAGAACCTTTAATGGCATTTGGTGAGGCATGATGATCAATCACGAACGTTACGCCGTTTTTTATACACGCCATTGCGGTATATAGTGCACTGGCTTCGATCATTTTGGCATCGAGGCATTTGTCGAGTGTCCACCAGACATATTCCAGGATTTCGTTGAAATTTTCCGGATTTTTTTTCGGCGCACCCATTCCCCTGGATAAGGCGGAATATACATGGTGATGGCCACAGACGAAAGATTGGGTGATGTATTTACCGGTGCAATCAATTATCTGATAATTGTTATCGTGAGGGATTTCTTTGAGAAAACTGATTTCCCCGTTTACTCCTTCCTTAACTAAAATATGAAAAGTGGTGAATTCGAGAGTTTCGGGATGGATGTAGGTTCCGTTGGTTAGAAGAATAGACATTTTATTGTTTTAAAGAATTTTAATTGAACCACATAGGCACATAGAAAACAATAGATTTGTATGTGAACTAATGTGACTATTGTGGTTATTTTTTTATGTTTTTGCCCATTGGCAATGAATACCTTCTTACGCCATCAAAATCGCATAACGCATTTGAAACAGCAGCTGCAGTCGGCACGAGTCCAATTTCACCAAGCCCTTTTGCGCCATAAGGTCCGACAGGATCTTTTACTTCAACTCCCAGAACGACAATCTCCGGCATGTCCTTTGCTCTCAGGATTTTCAAATCCCGCATTTTTGTAGAAACCAACTGGCCGTCAATCATAGGTAAATCTTCAGTTAATGCGTAGCCTAATCCCATGTGCACAGCGCCTTCAATCTGACCTTCGAACATAATCGGGTTCATGATTTTACCGGCATCATGAGCAGCGTAAACGGTTTCGATTTTACCTTTCTCATCCAATACGACTAATTGCGTAGCATATCCATATGCAAAATGGGTAATGATTTCTTTTACATCGGCACCAGGTTTGGTGGTCCAGTTGCAGGTGTAATTTCCTTTATAAGTTTTTCCTGAAAGATCCTGAAGGCTTTTAAGCTTTAGTTCCTCACGTATTTGCTTTGAGGCATCGAGAATTGCATTTCCAAGTAAGGCTGTAGCACGTGATGAAGTGGTCATCCCGGTTGGAATCCCGGCAATTGAATCAACGATTACCTCTACAATTCCCGGCGGAATTCCGGTTTCTTCGCACAAAACCTGTGTTGCTACGGTATGCACACCCTGGCCCATTTCAGTCCAGCCATGATGCAAAATGACTTGCTTTTCTGATATTATTTCGATGATCACATCGCTGAAATCGGCCATGCCGTTACCGACACCGCTGTTTTTTATTCCGCAGGCAAGTCCTTTGAAACGGGCTTTATCATAATATGGTTTCACGGCAAGTAAGGTTTCCTGAACGCCAACGCCTTTGTGCAGTACCTGCCCGGTTGCGGTCATTTTTCCTTCACAAAGTGCATTGTCAAAACGAAATTGCCAGCGGTCGAAACCACCTTGTTTGCAAAGATCATCAATGCAGCCTTCGAGGGCAAAAGCCACCTGGTTGGCACCAAAACCGCGCATGGCACCGCTTGGGATATTGTTGGTATAAACGGTAAGCGCTTCCAGATTTACACAAGGAAAATGATATGCTCCACTTGCATGACCGGCAACACGTTCCATCACCTTGGTGCCTACCGAGGCATATGCTCCGCTATCGCCAACGGCATAAAGTTTGAGGCCTGTAAGTTTTCCATCTTTATCGCAACCCACTTCCATATCTATATAAACAGGATGCCGCTTGGGATGCATGCGAATAGATTCGTCGCGTGACAAAACTACTTTCACGGGCTTTTTCAGTAGCCAGGCAAACAACGAAGTGTGTCCTTGCACTGTCATATCTTCTTTACCTCCAAAGCCACCGCCGGTAGAAACAAGTGTAACCCTTACTTTTTCAACGGGTAAATTTAATATGGCAGCCACTTGTTTGCGGTCTTCATAAATCCCTTGTCCGTTTGAATACAAGTGAACTCCATCTTCAACATGAAGGGCAATGGCGCTTTCTGTTTCTAGGAAAGCGTGTTCGATACGCTGGGTCTGGTAAATGCCTGTGGCAACAAAATCGGAACCGGCAAGAATTTCATCAGCGAGTCCGCCTCGGTAAACCCGGCAGGTTTCCAAAAGGTTATCCCTGTCAGGATGAACCCTTAATGCTCTTGGTTTTATGGCTTCTTGCGGATCGGTAACCGGCTTGAAAATTTCATAAGTCACCTTTATCAATTTAACGGCTTCGCGGGCAATATCCTCTGTTTCAGCAACAACACCAGCCAGCACATCGCCTATATAGCGGGTTGTTTCACCGGTTTTGATCATTATCGGCCAGTCTTTAAAAATCAGACCAACAAAACGGTTGCCGGGAATATCATCAGCTGTTATTATTCTGACAACTCCTTTTAATTTCAATGCAACAGAAGTATCAATTTCAAGGATCGTTGCTTTAGGATGTTCTGAAAAATATAAAGCTCCATGAAGCATTCCGTCAAATTTCAGATCATTTACAAACAATCGTTTCCCGACAGCCATTTCATAGGCTTCATACTTTGGATAAGAAGTGCCGACATTGCCTGAAAGTGTTGTGCTTGTTGTAGATTGCTGCTGCTGGAGTCGTTGAGCCGTTTCGTGAATGGCAGCTATAATTTTAACATAACCGGTGCAACGGCAAAGATTCAGAGTAAGTGCATGCTTGATTTCGTCACGGGTAGGCGAAGGGTTTTTCTGAAGAAGTATGTTTGTGCGCATCAGGAAACCGGGAGTGCAAAAACCACACTGAACGGCTCCTTTTTCTACAAATGCTTTAGCCATTATATCTCTGACACTTTCGGGTATGCCTTCGAGTGTGTTAATTTTGGCGTTTTCAAGTTTTTTCAGTGGAGTAAGACACGACAATTTTGCTTCTCCGTTAATCTCAACCATGCAAGCGCCACATGCTCCCTGACAGGAACAACCATCTTTTACCGAGGTGATATTTTTAAGGTTCCGAAGGAATTTCAGTAAAGTAATTTCAGGGTTTCCATCATAAACTTCGGACTTCCCATTCAATAAAAAGTTGATCATAATTTCTCAGATTTTACCATTTAAGAATTGTTCAACGGATTGCATATCACCTGGAACCGGAAGTGGGATTTCAAATAAAGTTTGTACTGCATTTAAGTCTTTCAAGCCACTTCCTGTGAGTAGAACCACATTTACAGAAGCTTTTGGAATCAAATACCTGTTTTTATAACCGAGGAAACCTGCAAAGGCAGCAGCAGCAGCCGGTTCAGTAAAAATGCCGGTGTTCTTTGCCAAAATGGAAGAAGCTCTCAGGATATCATCATCAGATACAGTTATAGTTTGTCCGTGATATTTAGTAATGTATCCCGCTGCCATATGGAAATTCCTGGGAATATCTACGGAAATGCTGTCGGCAATAGTATTCGATGGTGTTGATACAAATTCCGCTTTACCAATATTATCAACCAGGTTAGAACTACGCGCAGCCTGAACGGCAATAATGGTTGGCATTTTTTCGATAATTCCCAGCTCCAGCAAATCTTCGAATCCTTTATAAACTCCGGAAATAATGACACCATCACCGACAGGCACAAAAATGAAATCAGGAATTTGTTCTTTCAGCTGGCTGTAAATTTCAAACGAAACAGTTTTCTTCCCTTCAATAGTAAACGGATTA
>CAIWMA010000365.1 GCA_903913645.1 uncultured Bacteroidales bacterium
TGGTTCAATTCCAGTCGACACCACCCAAAGGGACTTAAGGACTGGATTTATTTCCAGTCCTTTTTTGTTTTCCGGGGTGGACACTTCGGATCAGAGGGACTGATAGCTTATGGAGAGACTGGTTGTTAAGAGACAATAATTCGGGCGAAGGAATTATCAAAGGAAATAATTTGGTAAAATCAAATACAATACCTGGTGCCGAAAAAAAGATTCTTGGGTGCTTTAAAATAAGGAAGTTTCATTTAGTCAATAAAAGCAGTAGCATTGCTGCTGACCAACTGAAATGATCGGCATTAAGACCTTTTCCTGTTGCCGGATGATAATTTTCCCGTATAGCACCTTTATCCAGAAGACCTTCAGAATTACTGAGCATTTTGAATGTCATTTCCGACGCCTCTTTTTCATAACCATATTTTCTAAGACCTTCCACTCCAAAATAAAACTGGTCGAGCCAAACCGGTCCACGCCAGTAACCATCTTCAGGATCGAAAGCAGGATTTGAAAGGTCGAGTGTTGGAAGAGGCACTTTAGTATTAAAATGCTTTGGATCTGTCATCACCTTTTCAATTTGCTGTGCCTGAACTTTATTGGCAATACTAGCCCACAGAGGCAGCCAGCCTTCAGGACCGAAAGAGGGAATAAATGTATTTTGTTGATAATTATAATCCATGAAATATGACCCGGCATCCGACCAAAAATAAGTCAGAATCTTCCCGGCAAGAACTTCAGCTTCTTTATTGAAAAGATTTTGGTTCTCAGAACTGCATGTGACTGAAGCCAGCTTTGATAAAAATACTTTTTCCTGTTGAAGATATACATTCAGGTCAACAGATTCCTGGTCAAGCGACCATTCCCCATTTTTATTCTTTCTGATTGCCGAATTATCGAAACGTACTGCATTATCCATCCCGCTTTCCCATTTGGCAGCGATAAGTGTCCCATCAGTGGATCCGTATTCACAAAGGCCGTTACTGTTGTTATCCCTGTATTTGTACCACCAGTTATGGTATTTCAGCAACTTCGGATACATTTCTTTTACAAAACTTGTGTCACCGGTAGCTTCAAACACTTTCCATACCGCCCATGAGGCCAATGGAGGTTTGGTGTTGCGCCAGTTGTTCTCAATTGAATCATGATATATGCAGTCCGCTATCATGCCTGAAGCATTTTGGAAGTCGAACATGGACCTGATGCTTTCCTTGGCGAGAGTTACGTCAAACCTGGCAAGTGCCACAGCATGTTTCCAGCTGTCCCATGACCAGAAACCATAAAAACCCTGGTAAGCCGTGGAAGGGAATACCCCGTTGTGTCTCAGTTCTCCTGCCGGCGACCGCCAGTTCGATAGTAATGTTTGCACACATTTTACTGCCAGTCTTTTATACCCAACAGTATCCAAGTATTTATTCCCATTTTCAAATATTTTTGACAAGTATCCGTTCCACCTTTTAGCATTTGCAACCATCACAGATTCAGGTGCTTTGAGGCAGCCATCAAGTTTGACTTTCCATGTTGTAAGTTCACTTTTATTGAAGAAATAGGATTCTGCTATGTTCAGATTCATCGACTTACCAGGCATCAAGCTGAACTCTTTTTTCAATGTAATAGTAAATCCGGTACTGTCTTTTTCAAAATCAAACTGATTATCGGGTAAGGTTAAGCAAAAAATGGATCCATCTTCAATTGAAACAAGAATCTGATTATTGCTTCTGACAATATCAGGCATTTGCTTAAAGAAACGGCTTCTCAGCTTTATTCTGAATTTCTGACCTTCCTTACTGAAATTAGTTACAGCACTAACAATCAAGGCAGTTCTTTCATCAGCAAAAACAAGTGACTGTTCTGCCCTGAGAGCAGATGTGGAATGTAATTGTTCCAGTTTTCCGGGATAATAATGTATCTCTGATTTCTCTTTCAGCCATTCAAGCTGAACTCCATTTTCGCCGATAAGCACAAGCTGTGAGGAAATCTTGCCCAGCCATCTTCCACTGTTCTTCATCAGCAGCGGGCCGCAGAATCCTGCATAGTATTGAACACTATCATCCGGAGGCAGAGAATAGGCATGCCATGCACCCCTATCAGAAAAACCAAAAGCGTCAAGGTTTTTCTCTGCCGACGGTATTTTTTTAATATTCAATACATCAACGTATTGATCCCTGAGATTTACAGATTCCTTTACAGAGGAGCATGCCACCATCAATAAAGCTGCAATGATGACTGTTCCAGCTTTCTGAATCAATCTGATAACCTGCATGGACTTCATAATTCTCATAACTCAAGTATTAAACAAAGATATCAGCGGGAAGGCTGCTGCCAAAGATATGACAACAACCTCCCTCCGACCAACCAAACCAACCAATAAATTTCAGACATTTCTTATTTTTATTGATCACCTTCCCTGATTATCAAAGCTCCCTGGAAAAAGGCAAACTCATGACTAATGTTTTTGTGGTGATTTTAAACAAGTTGCTAATGTTGTGTACTGGAATAAATATCAAAAGGATCATCCTGCGAAAGTGAAATCGGCTTCAGGAAAAAGGTCCAGGAAATTTTTTTTGGAAAAATCCGGTATTCCTTATGCGGCAATGCGCCCCAGCTGTTATCACCTCCCAGACCACGCTGGCCATAGTCAACATTTACGGTAATAAGATCCGATTTTTTAACATCTGCTCCATGCTTCTGCTTTATTGCCGATGGCACATATGCAATGGCATCCGGGTCGAAAGCCCAGGCACTGGCATCAGTAACCGGACTACCTGCAATAAACCAGCCTGTTCCTGAACTATTCGTCAAGGTCATCCATCTCACTCCCGTTTTGTTGCCTGTTTCCTGTGGTCTCACATAAGGATGAAATTGTTCCCAGACACTACCTTTATACAAACCAACGTAAGCACCGGCATTCCGGTCTCTATAGTTTTCGTGAGGACCGCGGCCATACCATGCAATACTATCAAAACCGGCAGGCAAGGTGAATTGCATGCCCAGCCGCGGGAGTTCGGGAAGATCTAGTTTCAACGGTATGAAAGTATTATCAATGCGAATAGTACCGTCATCTCCGATATGGTAAAGACTTGTGACTAATGCAATGTCATTAAACTGCTGATCAACAGAAATTACTAATCCCAGGCTATCCGTTTTAACATCAACATTTATTTTGCCTGGTTTCAATGATTGTTCTCTCCAGATCGCGCAAAGGGTCGGCATTGAATTTCCCAGATCATTATCTGTAGGAGCACGCCAGAAATTAGGCAAAGGGCCCTTTGCCAGCAATTCTGTTCCCTTAAACTTATAGGAACTTATCGTCCCTTTTTGAGTATCAAATTTTATTGTGAATCCATTTCCTGACACCACAATTCCCTCTATGCTTTGCTCATATTTTGGGGCTGTTATTAACCTGGACAATAAAGGCATAGCGTCCTTTTTTATCAGGAACTGATCATGTGCTACAA
>CAIWMA010000366.1 GCA_903913645.1 uncultured Bacteroidales bacterium
AACATAAATTAACAAAAACTAAGCACTAAACAACCTCAAAATCAATTAATAAACCGAAATGCTTATGAAAAAGGCTACAATTTTTATGGTGTCAATATTGCTATGCTTCTCCGGGCAGTTTGTATTAGCCCAGAAAACCATAACAGGGACAGTAACTGATGCTACAGACGGTTCAACCCTCCCTGGTGTTAGTATAATGTTAAAAGCAACTAATACTGCAACATTGTCCGATGGTTCCGGAAACTTTTCGATTAAAGCTACCGAAAACCAGGTTCTTCAATTCACTTTTATTGGCTACAATACACAGGAAGTGATTGTTGGCAGCCAGGTAGTAATTAACGTTGCGCTTTCACAAAAAGCGGAAATGCTGGAAAAATATGTCGTTGTGGGTTATGGGACTCAGAAAAAGGAAAGTGTTACTGCTTCTGTTGCATCAGTGGGCAGTACAGAGCTTTCTGCTTCTCGGGCAGCAAATATTAGTAACATGATTGCAGGTAGGGTCACAGGTGTAATGTCCATACAGGATAATGGTACACCTGGTAATGATAACAGTAACATTTTCATTCGTGGAATAGCTACTACCGGTTCTACCCAGCCGCTTTATGTCATTGATGGGATTCCCCGATCAGCAATTGATTTTAATAGGCTGACTCCAACTGATATCGAAAGCATTTCTGTATTAAAAGATGCAGCAGCGGCAGCAGTCTATGGGACCAGAGGAGCCAATGGTGTATTGCTGATCACTACAAAAAGAGGTACTTCCCAACAGGCTTCATTTAGTTATTCGGGCAATTTTGGTATACAGCAATCAACTCGGCTTCCGGATTATCTTGATTCATACGGATATGCAATGTTATATAATGAAGCTTTGGCAAATGAAGACAGACCAGCTTACTTTACCGCTGATGATTTACAAAAATTTAAAGATGGTTCAGACCCAATCTTTCACCCTAATACCGATTGGATGAAAGTTATGAGAAGATCTGCCCCAATGCAGCAACATAACTTTACTGTTAGTGGTGGTAACGAAAAAATCAAGTATTTTTTATCTTATAATTACCTCAATCAGAAAAGTATTTTAAGCAATAATTTAGGTTTTGTTAGGCATAATCTCCGCTCAAATATAGATGTACAAGCAACTAAAACAACAAAAATTATACTTGACATGTCTGGATACTTTGGTATAAGTGAAGAACCCGGTGGAGAAACATATTGGGTTTCACGGAACGCTGAAGTAAATCCGCCAACAGTTGTAGGCCAATATCCAAATGGATTGTATGGGAATGCGGATATGGGTATGAATGCTTGGGCTATACCCGACAATAGTGGCTATAGGCGAACGGAGGATGACGGGGTGCTGACCCGTATGGAAATTAAACAGGATCTTCCTTTTATTAAAGGACTTTCCTTAAAAGCAATAGCAGCTTTCGACTATAAGCCTAATATTCAGAAGAACTGGGTTTTGCAGCCCAAGCTTTATATGGCTGTTAAGGAAACAGACGGTACTGTCCGTTACGACCAGG
>CAIWMA010000367.1 GCA_903913645.1 uncultured Bacteroidales bacterium
CTTAAAATGCAAATCAGTTATTGGGGTATATAACACGCTTCCCGAATAACGCAACTCTTTTTCTTTATTGAGTCCATCGGCTTCGTTTAACAGAGCTACAGGATTATTATACATGTAAGTGTCCCTTTCCTGCCATACACCATTGGCATCCTTAATTACATCCGTTGGATTACGGATAATGACTTGCCGGTATATTTCAGGATTAAAACTGTATCCATCGCCACCTGCCCAGTAACTCATGTTCCTGCTCGACATGTCAAAATTAAATTTCAACCTATTATTAAACATTGCATGGGTAAGATTCAATCGTCCTATAAACTGATCATTATCTGATCGCTGGAAAATACCTTGAAATTTTCTATAGTTGAGTGATGCGGTATAACTGGATGTGGAATTGCCTCCTTTGAAAGTTAAGTTATGTGACTGGCTAACCGGGGTACGTGTAACCTCTTTGAACCAATCTGTTGAACCACCCAGATCTTCAAACCCAACACCCTCTGCAATTTTTTGCCTGTATTCCGAAGTTGTCAGAAAATCCATCTTTCTTGCTATTGCCTGTGTACTCATGTAACCTGAATATTCGAGTGTTAAAGGAGTATTTGTTGTGGCTCGTTTTGTTGTTACAAAAATAACCCCATTATTTCCCCTGGTCCCATAAATAGCCGCGGCAGATCCATCTTTCAACACGTCAATGGAAGCGATATCTTCCGGTGCTACCGAATTAAGATTTCCCGGAACACCATCAACAATTACTAATGGTTCAGACGAAGCCATAAGCGTTGAGATACCACGCAGCATAATTTGAGTGCCTTGAGTCGGGTCCCCTGACGATGAAGAAACTGTAAGTCCGGCTACTTTTCCCTGTATGAGTTGAGCAGCATCCTTGGTAGCTCCCTGGAGAAATTTATCCGATTTAACAGTTGATACTGCACTGGTAACATCACCTTTTTTCTGTGTACCATAGCCAATCACCACAACTTCATTGAGTCCGGTTGCTTCTGATTGTAATACAACATCGTAAGTTGTTCTTGCATCTGTGGTAATCTCTGTGGTTTTCATCCCGATAAATGAGAATACCAAGACTTGTCCTGTTTTAACAGCATTCAGTGTGTATGCACCATTTACATCTGTTGTGGTCGCATTCTGCGTTCCTTTTTCATATACCGAAACACCAACCAGTAATTCACCGGTTATTGCATCAGTAACTTTACCCGTCACTTTTTGTGTTTGGGCAAGTGCGATTAGATTACACATGAGCAAAAAAACGGAAACAAGTGCAATACTTAAGCACCTTGTCCATTTCTGCCTTTGGTTTTGAGGTTTGTCTTTTTTCATGTTTGTTTTTGTTTTGGTTAATAGAAATTTGAATCAAGATTTGTTGTTTAGTTCGTTTTGTGGTTTAGATGATAGGTTAGTTGATTTTTGCCATAGATCTTTGTATTAGGTTAGTTAATGTTTGAGTATTTATGGTAATTATTGGGCATAATTATAGCTGTTAGAGAAATTCGAATTTTTTCTAACTAATTGTTATTCAGACTGTTACTTGATTATAACTTTATATGTTGTGGTTTGGTTAAACACTTCATCCTATTATTCTGATCTTATTAATTTCACTTTTTTAAAGATTCAGCTTTCAGGCTGCCATAAATTATGTTTTCAATCTTGCCGCCATAATCGCCATGTGAATTTGGTGTTTGCTGTGTCATGATCAGGCAGATCAGTTTTTCAAGAGGATCAGCCCAATAGGTTGTTCCGTAATATCCTCCCCACGAAAAAGAGCCTTTATTCCTCATCTTCAGATTAGCTGACTTTCCAGATGTAATGGAGAAGCCAAGGCCAAAATTATCATCACCAAACATTTTGTCATCCAGCTGAGGACTTATCATAAGTTCGGCTGTACGACGTCCCAGTATTTGTTTCCCGTTATAGCTGCCTCCATTCAGAATCATTTGAAGAAAAATGGCATAATCAAACGCAGTAGAAGATAAGCCTGCTCCACCCGAAAAGAAGGTTTTGGGGATAAGCGGGTATTTTGGATCCAGATTCCGGTAAGTGGGTGACCATGGAATTATCTTATTCTGCTCATTTTCTGTATAAACAGTGGGAAGTCGATCTGCTTTTGCGGCCGGCACATTGAAATATGTATCTTTCATACCAAGCGGCTTAAAGATATTTTCGTTGCAATAGGCTTCCAGTGATTTCCCGCTAATTACCTCAATGAGGCAACCCAACAAATCGCAATTAAGTCCATACGTCCATTTTTCACCCGGTTGATGAACAAGGGGAAGCGTTCCCAGTTTTTTCATTGCATCAAGCAGGCTGGTATTGAAAACGCCCAAGCCTGAAGGAATTCCCGCCTTTGCATAAATAGCCGTCATTTTATCGGAACCGATTGCGGCATAGTCAATTCCCGAAGTATGGGTCAGCAAATCACGAAATGTAATTTCACGTTTAGCTGGGACAGTTGTATAACTTGTATCTGCCGGGTTGAAATCTTTAAGAACTCTAGGACTTTTGAACTCCGGGATAAAATCGGATATATTCTGGTCAAGGCCCAGTTTCCCCTTCTCAAACAATTGCAGAATTCCAAGGCTTGTAATAGCTTTGGTTTGGCTCATAATCCGGAAAATGGCATCAGCAGGCATGGCTTTTTTACTCGCGGCATCAGCATAGCCTTGTCCTTTGTAATAAACAACCTGGTTGTCCTTAACAACCAGAACAACTGATCCAACCAACCAGTTGTTACTCACGTATTGCTTCGAAACAGAATCGATCTGCGCTAAGCGGGCATAGTCAAAACCCGGCTGGAATTTTACTTCGGGTGTAAGAACCTGAGCAAAACCGGATTGTAAAACCAGGAGAAGGATCAGAAATAATAAAGATTGCTTTTTCATATTTTGATGTTTTAATACTTATTCAACATTTATTCCTGCCATGCTTTTTGACCCGGGCAATGGATCCGGTTCGGATTTTCGAATTACTTAACAGACCATTCATAAATGCCGGAAGAAAATTCTTTGGGTAAATTCACTTCAAGCCTCAGCGATTTTGTATTAACTGCCTTAAACTTAATGGTATTCAGTTCATCCTTGATAACCGTGTATTTGCCGGCCACTTTAACCGGTATCCACTTATTACCTGATTTATAAAGGATTCTCCAAGTTTGAGGAATGCGACATCCACCCCACGGACCGTCATCGAACCAGTAGACCGAACATTCCGAAACCAGTGTTTTTACATCAAAATCATATTGAATCCATTCTGTCGTATCTTTTTTAGGCCACCAATGGAAATATAGCACATCATGATCATTGGAATTGGAAGGAAGATCCAGATCGTTAACTGATGTCAGAAGATTACCATCCAATGATCCGCTAACTTTGCTTTTACTTGCGATTGTAGGTTTTGATAAAGGACGGGCAGCAGTTGCTTTCGTTGCTAACCAAACCTCCATTTCACCTGCGCCCCGGTTTGCCCAGGCAAAATACGGAATCGCAGTAAAAGTTTCATTCCCGGCTATCTGAGTTCCGTTGTCAGCCTGTTTTAATGAAGTTGCCTGCCCGGTGATCACTTCAACGCCATTTAATAATTGTGGTTTAAAGGTTGCTTCAGGTTCAGATTTTGGATCAAATACCAGGTTTAAAACATGACCGTCTTTGTTATCAGGCCATTCGAGGCAATAAACCAATGGACCACGTTGCAAAGCAACTTTATCGCGATCGGCAGCAACTAAAGAATTTGCACCAACTTTCCTGACAGGCATTGGCAGGTTAAGTTCAATTTTGTCGCCGGTTTTCCAGTCATTTTCAATTACAGCATAGCCCTTTTTCATCACGTATTTTGCAGGAACTCCGTTTATGGTAATGGTGAAAGGATCATTTACATCAGGTAAAAAATGATACAAATCGCTTGGAACTGCCTGGCCGCTGGCCCAACCCGGAATCCGCATAGCCACAGAAAAATCGCTTATAGCTGATGGATTAACTGTAACTTCAATTTTACCACTCCAGGGATAATCGGTTGTTTGAATGATCTGAGTTTTACTTCCGTTAAAATCAATATCGGACTGATTCTGAATGTATAAATTCAGGTAGATTGCTGATTTATCATGTGCATATATGTATCCCGGAATGGACGGAAGAAACCGGCAGACATTGCTCGGGCAACAGGCACACCCGAACCAGGCTGAGCGTTCGTGCTGGCCTCGCGACTCAAGCACATTGGGATAAAAGAAATGATCACCACTTAGCGAAACACCGGATAGCAATCCATTATAAAGGCTGCGCTCAAGCACATCCATGTATTTTGATTCGCCTTGCAGCAAAAACATGCGGTAGTTCCAGTACACATTTCCAATGGAAGCGCAGGTTTCGCAATAGGCCGACATATTCGGCAAATAGTACGGTTCACCAAATCCTTCGTTGTTTCCTCCCGAACCAATTCCTCCCGTAATGTAATACTTGGTTGTGATCAGATCGTTCCAGATTTTGGTTAATACGCTGGTATACGCAGTATTGTTGTTGATTGCAGCCAGGTCGGCCATACCGGAATACATGTAAGTAGCCCTTACAGCATGTCCTACAATTTTATCCTGTTCAACAACTGGTTTATTAGCCTGGTTGTATTCATCACCGCCATGTCGGATATCAAGCATATACTGGGCCAGTTCGAGGTATTTTTTTTCGCCGGTAACGCCATACAGTTTTACTAATCCCATTTCAATAACCTGGTGACCAGGATAGTATGGCAATTGTTTGCCGATAAAATCGCTGTAAACCAGGTTGGCACTTTTAATGGCAATATCAAGAAGTGAACGTTTGCCTGTAGCCAGGTAATGAGCAACGGCAGCTTCGTACAGATGGCCGAGGTTGTACAACTCGTGGCTGAGTTCAGGATCTTTTTCCCATCTTTTTTTGCCTACCCACTCATGAAGTTTGGTAGAATCGATAGTTCGGTTGGTAAAAAGATAACCATCGGGCTCCTGGGCCAGGCTTATGTAATAAATGAGTGTGTCGATGGAAAGTGCGAGGTTTGGATCGGGAGTGGTTTGCAATGTAAAACTGGCTCCTTCAATGATTTTATAAATATCAGAATCATCAAAAGGATACAGTGAACAGAAAGCTCCTTTTTCGAGTTTGCCTGCAATTTTAAAGTTTTTAATCCGGCCTGTTTCCCTGCATTTCTGAATAGCAATAGGAATGGTGATCTCGTGATTTGTCCGGATGCGCGGCGCCCAGAAATTATCATTAACATGTACTGATGTAAACGGCACGGGACCAATGGGATATGAAGGCCATACCTGCTGCGAAACAGCAAGGTTCCACGAAATGGAACAAACTGCAAATAAGAGCGTTAATCTGAAAATCCGTTTCATAGCCATTATTTTTAAATTCTTTGAAAATCGATTATTTGTTTTCATTACTTGCCCAATCATTTACAATCTATTGTTAAAGAATAGGTTATCAGCTTTAATTTGAATACATTTTCCAACAAAGGCTTCCCCGGTTGCAACTTTTATCGTCCGGCTGGCCGGTTAACCATTCCGGCCAGCTTATAGACAACATCAACCAAACCAACCTTTAATGAACATTATTTTTAATGTTGAATTCAATTGTTGAATTCATGAGGAATTGAAGTATTTTCCGTTTTATTCTATTTCGAGTTCTATGAAGGATTTTGCAGGCATTTGAATCTCAACCAAATTCCCATTGATTTTAAAATCTGAAAATCCTTTTGGAACTACTACATCAGGTTTATCGAACGTATTGCAATCCGTTATCTGAGTTGAACTCAGTATTTCACCGCTTACTTTTTTGAACTTTATTCCGTTAATGTTGCAACTTATCTTTTGAGCGCGCGAAGCATAAAGATTTGCAACCGAAAGATGAATTTTGCCATCAGCAGCAAGGGAAACAGAATAACTGACTGAAGGAATGCTGTCGGTATCGATTTTGTACTGTTCACATTTTATATTTGACGGAAGTAATTTTGAATCCTGGTGAACAGCCATCATTTTGAAAACGTAATAAGTTGGCGTGAGAACCATTTTTTCCTTATCCGTCAGAATAACGGACTGCAGTACATTAACGGTTTGGGCCAGGTTTGCCATTTTCACCCTGTCGCAGTGATTATTGAAAATATTAAGATTTATGGCTGCCAGCATAGCATCGCGCAAGGAATTCTGCTGATACAAAAATCCCGGATTAGTCCCCTTTTCAACATCATACCAGGCACCCCATTCATCAACAGCCAGAAAAATCTGTTTTTCAGGATCATACCTGTCCATGATGGCCGAATGACGTGTTACCAGTTCATCCATATGATAGGTAGTGGCAAAGCTCCGTAGCCAATTTTTCTCAGTAAAACTGGTTGCCGAACCTTTATTATCCCAGCCATCGGGAACCGTATAAAAATGCAGCGAAAGTCCCTGCATTGCCCATCGGGCACCATCATCCTTCATCAGAGTTTCAGTCCATTTGTAGTCATCACTGTTTGGGCCACAAGCCACTTTTTTAAGCCGGTTTCCAGAATAATTATTCAGGTAATTCGAATACCGCCTTAACTCATTTGTATAATATTCGGGTGTCATGCTGCCGCCACAACCCCAGTTTTCGTTTCCTATAGCGAAATATTTCACCTTCCATGCTTTTTCGCGGCCATTCTTTTTGCGAAGGTCAGTCATAGGGCTTTTGTTATCCGAAGTAAGATATTCAACCCATTGCGCCATTTCCTGAACTGTGCCGCTTCCAAGGTTCCCTGTAATATAAGGATCACAACCAAGCAGATCAATAAGTTCCATAAACTCGTGCGTGCCGAACGAATTATCTTCTGTAACTCCACCCCAAAAGGTATTGATGATAGAAGGTCTTTCAGCCGCCGGCCCGATTCCGTCCTTCCAATGATAGGTATCCGCAAAGCAACCACCCGGCCAGCGAAGATTCGGGATTTTCATGTCGCGCAATGCCTTCACTACATCGTTACGAATCCCATCTGTATTAGGTATTTTTGAGTTTTTTCCAACCCATATTCCATCGTAAATGCAATGGCCCAAATGCTCGGCAAAATGGCCATAAATATCCTTACTGATGGTTGCCCCGGGTTGATCGGCAAAAATTTCTATCCTGCAAGTGGCAGGATTAGCCTGTTTTTGCGCTGCAGCGCTCAGAGCGAATAAAACAACTAAAGGTAAAAGTGTGGATTTCAGATTCATATTTAATTGTTTTGAAGTTAATTAGTGCGGCTATCTTAAGATTCTTACTAAGTTTTAGGGCTATAATCTGAACTTGGTTGATTCCGGAACAACCATTTATTCATTGCTAAACCGGAATGTTAAAAAAGAATCCCTGCCTTAACAACTCCTTGTACTTCTCTTCATTGAAGCAGTATAACCAGGCTCCTTTCCTCGAATTTTCTTTGTCTTTTTCTTCAAGCTGATCCAGAAGGTTCATTTTCAGGATACTTTTCCGGAAGTTTCGTTTGTCAATTTTCTGTTGATATATAGCTTCATAAAGGGATTGCAACTGTGGAATGGTAAATTTCGGTGGCAACAATTCAAATCCTATTGGTTTCCTGTGTGCCTCGTGCCGAAGGCTATCAAGTGCCATTTCCACCATTTTAGAATGGTCGAAAATAAGTTCCGGCAATTCGTTAATCGGGCACCACCTGGCATTGCTTATCATTGTATGATCGGGATCGATATCCTGAATTTTGATTAAAGAATAGTAAGAAGTGGAGATAACACGTGCCCCGGGATCACGGCCAAGGTCGCCATGCGTGTATAACTGGGTCATATACAAATCCTTCAATCCTGTTAAATCGTAGAGAATCCTGTTTGCGGCTTCATCCATGCTTTCCTCAGGGCTGACAAATCCTCCCATTAGTGACCAGGAACCTTTACAAGGATTCATGACCCTTTTAATGATCAACAACTTCACTTCCCCTTCAATAAAACCGAAAATGATACAATCAACAGCTACCAGGTAAGGTGTGTATTTGTTATAGATATCAACATTCGATTGATTTACAGTACTTTCTTCAAGCATATAGTCAAGCATCTGGTTTATTTTTAGGGTACAGAAATTGCCTTCATTCGAAGCAGTTCTTTCAGGCGAAGCACAAGGGGAATTGATTTTTCAGATGTAGAGTGTAGTATTTCCGAGTTGAAATCCATTTACACTATTCGAAAATGATCCCATAAAGGAGTGGATCACTTAATCAATTGAAAAAGTAATTAGAATAAAGAAAAGTTTGGTTATAGCATCAGGCACTCAAACAGTCGCCTGTAGGTCTTTAATAGATTTGGGATAAACAATGCTTTCTCCATTTTTGTTGTGTAAGGCACAATTCGAGATGAGAATTTTGTTTTGTAGAATCATTTTAAATAAGCGTAATACTTACACTTATTTTTTCCGCTGCTAATATACAACAAGAATTAAATAAATGTTCAA
>CAIWMA010000368.1 GCA_903913645.1 uncultured Bacteroidales bacterium
ATACCTTCATAAGGCGTGTGCTTCCGTTCAATTAAAAGCACAAAATGCTGCGTATTGCTTTTTTTGAGGATGATAATATCGGCTGTAACGGCCGGTCGGGTATAATTGTACGTGTATGTCATTCTTCTTCATTTTCTTCCATGTCAGGAACTTCAGGACTGTTCCCAGAAGCCCCGGCAACGATTAATACAATTTCCCCTTTTGGTGAATGTGCTTTGTACCATTCTGCCAGTTCTGTTAGCGTTCCTCTCCTGTTTTCCTCGTAAATCTTTGTGAGTTCGCGCGAAACACATGCTTGCCTTTCAGCACCAAGATATTCGGCAAGTTGTTCAAGACTTTTCACCAACCGAAAAGGTGATTCGTATAAAATGAAAGTATAAGGTTGCTTTGCAAGTTCTTTCAAGCGGGTTTGACGGCCTTTTTTATGTGGCAGAAATCCTTCGAAAAGGAAACGGTCGCTTGGTAATCCGGAATTTACCAGGGCGGGCACAAATGCTGTAGGGCCTGGCAGGCATTCCACTGCAATACCAGCTTTTATGCAAGCCCGAGTGAGCAGAAAACCAGGATCGGAAATACCTGGCGTACCGGCATCCGAAATCAGTGCCATGGTGGTTCCTTCCGAAATCTGCCTCACCAGGCTTTCTGCCATTTTATGCTCGTTAAACTGGTGATGGGCAAGTACTTTTTTATCAATATCGTAATGACGAAGCAATTTCGACGAAGTGCGGGTATCTTCTGCCAGTATAATATCCACTTCCTTTAATATTCTCAATGCCCTGAGAGTGATATCTTCGAGGTTACCAATTGGTGTAGGGATAAGGTAGAGTTTCATTGGTCAGAGTTTGGGATTTTGGGTTAGGGATTTTGGGTGATGCGATAACATTTCAATACAAAAGTAAACCATTTCGCGAAAAGCTAATCATTAAAAAAGCCAGCCTACCCGGGAAGGGAAGCTGGCTTGTTACAGTATAATCTTTGGGATTTAACACTCTGCAAACACTAACTAAGTAAAGCAGCAGTGCTAATTTTAGTAGACAACAAATTTGTGCTTATGAAAAAAGTAACACACTTTCCCATTGTACTGCAATATTTCTTATTGATATCCGGGATTCTGAGTGAGACTAGGATTGGCATCCCGCTCCAGTTGTGGTATCGGGCAGAGCCATTTGTCGTGGTTAACGACGTAGTTGATTTTTATCGGGGCACTCTGAGTTCCGTCTTCGCAGGTGTATTTGTATTCCTTCAGATTGGTCATTACATCGGTACACACACCCAAGCGAACAAGATCATCCCAGCGGTGAGCTTCGAAAGCGAGTTCCAGGCGTCTTTCCAATAAAATTTTAGCTCGCAGATCTTCTTTCGACGAAGCAGTTGCGTCAGTTAATGCAACCCGATGACGAATCTGGTTGAGTGTTACCAATGCGCCGGCAAGATCGCCGGTTTCATTCTGAGCTTCTGCTTTTAACAGTATTATGTCTCCTAATCTGAGCAAATAAGGACGATCGCCGCTATTCCATCCATCAGGATGTTTTTGTTTGAAGTTGAAAGGAACAGCAACAGAATTGTCACCACAAGGATTCCAGTTCTCATCAATCCAGCCTGTATTATCTACGAAAACAATATTGGCAACTTTCCTGATTGCATCTCCTGCATTGTCATAAGCATTTACAAGATCTTTAGATGGGACACAATACTTTTGCCAGCCATCTTCCAGCCCAAGAAATAATTCTACTCCCCAGTTTGAAACATCCCAGTTTCCTCCTACATATGCTATTTCGAGTATCGATTCCGAATTACCATAATGGTTGCCATCAAATAAGTCTGCATAATTTGGCATTAATTCATACCCTACAGAGCTTTTGATAACATCATTGCAGTATTTTATTACTTTGGTGTAATCACGGTCGCTACGTTGCGCCCAAACTTTTGCCAGCAATGCATTAGCAGCGCCTTTTGTAGCTTTTTCCCTGTCAATTGCCATCCCGCTAACGTAACTGTCGGGCAAATTTGCAACTGCCACTTCCAGGTCTTTTACAATCTGGTTGTAAACTTCTGTTTCGGTTGAACGCGGAAGATTAGTTTTAGATGGATCTGCGCTATTGGAATTTAGTTCAATCGGAACGCCGCCCCATAATTTCACCAACTGGAAATAATGAAATGCCCTGAGGAAACTAGCCTGGCCAATGATTTGCTGGCGGAGATTATTCGCATCCAAGGCAGGATCATTTACAGAGTTTATTTTATCCAAAATCACGTTGCAACGACCAATTCCAATGTAGAGTTGCGACCAGTTATTATAGTTCGGACTGTTTGCAACCGATATATCAACATTATCAATTTCTGCCAGAGGAGGATCTCCGCTTCCGCCGATATACGCATTATCAGCACGCATATCGCCAAGCAATACGTTAACCCATTGATAATATTCGTAGTAAAATCCACGGTAAGCACCGGTTAACGCGTTTTCCAGGTCCTGAGCCGAATTGTAGGCATTGCCGGTAGTAAGTTCCGATTGCGGTTTTATATCCAGGAACTTCTGGCATGAATATATTGTGGTCATCAGCAAAATACCGCCAACAAGCACCGTTATTTTAAATATCTTTTTCATATCTATGATTTGTTATGTTCGTTAAAAAGTTACATTCAGACCAACAAGAAATTCCCTTGATTGCGGATATGTTCCATAATCAACTCCAGGAGCAATATTTTTCTCGGTATTACTAAATCCACCTAGGTTATATACACTAACCTCGGGATCAAATCCGCTGTATTTCGTAAAGGTCAATAAGTTTTCGCTGCTTATGTAGATGTATAACCTGCTCATATTCAACTTGTTGATTATCTCTTTCGGCAACTCATATCCCAGTGAAAGCGATTTCACCCTTACAAAGGATCCATCCTCAATAAACCTGGATGAAATAAGAGAATTCGTAAAATCACCATAAGTAGCTTTTGGCATATTGGTAATCTGTCCGGGGAGAGTCCAACGATTTGCAACCGTAGCCAGCTGATTTGCTTCCAGGCTCATACCTTCGGTTTCGATGCGTGACGCATTAAAAATGTCGTTACCCTGAACTGCTTGCAGGAAGAAACTGAAACTCCAGCCTTTGTAAGCAAATGTGTTGGTTAAACCAAAAGTGTACTTAGGATTAGCGTTGCCGATAATTGTTTTATCGCCGTCACTTAAAGCTCCGTCTTTATCGAGGTCGCGATATACCGAATTGCCGGTAGCAGGATCAACACCATCGAAAATGTATCCGTAGAACAACCCCAGAGGCTGGCCTTCCTGAGCAATAGCTACAGTTCCCCTGTCGGAAATATTACCCACTTTTATAGTTCCGCCATCGAGGCTGATGATTTTGCTCTTATTGAAAGAAATATTGAAATCGGTAGTCCATTTCAACTCGTTATCGTTACTAAGATTGTGGCTGGTTACCTGGAATTCAAAACCTTTGTTTTCCATTTCACCTATATTCTTGGTTGCTGTACTGCCTGGCAATCCAACACTGGCGGGTATAGGCCTGTTAAGCAGCATATCAGTTGTTCTTTTGACGTAATAATCAGTGGTAAAGAGGATACGGTTATCAAGGAAAGCAACATCAAGACCAATGTTGGTTTGCTTTGTAGTTTCCCATTTTAAATTCTTGTTTTCGAGGGTTGTAGGAGAAGTGCCCGGTACAACATTGCCGCCTGATGTGTAAATAGACCCGGCATTAACTAGTCCATATGAAGCATAATCGCCAACCTGGTCATTTCCAACTTCACCATAACCTGCCCTGATTTTCATATCGTTAATAAAACCGACTCCGGTAAAGAATTTTTCTTTCGAAATTCTCCAGCCTGCAGAAAATGACGGGAAATAACCCCAAACATTATTAGTTGCCGAAAATACGGTTGATGCATCAGCACGGAAATTGGCTGTTAAAAGATATTTATCATCATAGCCATAATTTATACGGCTTAGGAATGCTACATTCCTGCGTTGTGATGATCCGGCGATTACTGTGCGGGTTGCACCTCCGTTAACAGTTTGAATAGCCGAGCCGCCAAATCCACGTGCGTTAATGTCGGATGAATTGTAATCAGTTTCGGATGTAACAAAACCAGCTAAAGCTGTCAGGTTATTTTTCTGAATATTCTTCGTATAAGTTAAGGTGTTTTCTGATATCCAGTAAATTTTCTGATTCGTGTTCAGATTTGCAAGACCTTTATAATTGCGGCCTTCCACACTTCTGTATGGATCAACCCAATCGGTATAAGTTCCGTTGAGCTGCTCATACCCGAACATCGTTCTGAATTTCAAATCCTGAATAGGGCTTATTTCGGCATAAACATTGCCAAGAAAACGAGCATTCACAAAAGCATGTTCATTTGCCGTAATCAGTCCAATAGGGTTTTCAAGATCGGGAATGAAAGGATTAACGGTAAAAGTTCCGTCAGGATTAAACACATCAGTTACAGGTGCTCCTGTAATTAAACTATTAATGGCGCCCCATCTTCCTGTTTCGTTTACGGCGACATCTCTCCAACGGTTGTAGGAAATACTTGTTCCAACTTTAAGAACTTTACTCACCGTGTGATCGATATTAGTTTTAAAATTATACCGTTCTACTTCATTGGTAATCTCAATACCTTGCTGCTTCATCCAGGATCCTGAAATGTAGTAGTTGGTATTTGCATTTCCTCCGCTTACTCCTAACTGGTAACTCTGCGAATATCCTGTTCTGAAAGCTTCGTCCTGCCAGTTGTTATCTGCGGTATATAAACTCCAGTCTGTGGTCTTTCCCATATCAGTACACAGCGATTTATACTGGGCAGCATTCAGCACGTCAAGTTTTCGCCAGACTTTGGAAGCGCCTACGTAAGTATCGAAAGTAACCTTGGTTTTTTGGTTGCCGCCACGTTTTGTGGTAATCAGAACAACTCCGTTAGATCCCGAAGCTCCGTAAATGGAAGCTGCTGAAGCATCTTTTAAAATGGTCATGCTCTCAATATCTGTCGGGCTTATTTCATTGATAGAAGTGGAAGGAACACCGTCGACAATATACAACGGCTCGCTTCCTGCGGTAATGGTTGAAGTACCGCGCACCCTTATTGTAAAACCAGCCTGTGGCTGTCCGGAAGGCCTTACAATCTCTACGCCGGCAACTTTTCCTTCAAGGGCATATCCAAACTGTGTATTCGGCCTGTCCTTGAATTCCTTTGCAGAAACTGACGCTACTGCTCCGGTTACATCTTTTTTCTTCTGTGTTCCGTATCCCATAACAACAACTTCACTAAGCGTTGTTACTGACTCTTTAATTGTTACATCAAGTTGGGTTCTCCCTCCCACCGGAATTTCAGCGGTTTCGTAGCCAACGAATGAAAACACAAGGGTTGCATCTGCAGGTGCTGAAACAGTAAATTTACCATTAACATCGGTAATAGTTCCTGCAACAGTTCCCTTTACAACAACACTTACACCTGGCAAGGTTGTACCATCATTGGATTTTACGGTGCCCTTTACCGTAATATTCTGGGCAAAAAGGACAGTTTGCACAATCAATAACAGAAACGCAGTAAGATAAAGCGTCTTTGTTCTCAGGATTGGCACGAGATTAATTGGTAGCTTTTTTTTCATTGGTTTGGTTTTTAGTTGGTCATGCTATTATTGATTGAGATTGTGGGTTTCCAGGAAATATAAATGAATTTGGTTAAAGCAATCTCGTTTTGAAAGGAAAGTTGAGACTGCTCAATATCTTTTGTAGGCCAAAGATATACATATACATGTTTTTAGATGTACGGATTTGCGCATTATATTCTTCGATTTGCGCAAATTCAGGCTTATACGACTCGAATGTATAATATTTAGATGTGATTTCCAAATAAAAATTTCCAGTTTATTTTTTTTGCTGTACCAAACTTGAAAACAATATCATTAAAGAGATTGGTAAGATATTGTTTGGTATTTGATAGAAATATTTAGAGTGGGCTGATCACTGTTTATACATCTTTTCAATTTGAAGAATATTCCTTTCACCAAATAGTCCGGTCTTGCCAATTACTGCTTTAAAACAAACCTGACTTAAAATTAACCTATATAATAACTTCAGATGGTTCACAAAATCGGAAAACCCCTTGCCAGAATTGGCAAAGGGTTTTAAAAAAGTAATACAGATGAATATCCCCGGAAATATTTCCAGAAAACTTGGCATTGACGTTAATTAACTAAAATACCGTCACTCAGATCAATCTGTGACTGAGGTATCGGGTAGTGGTTATTTACTCCTTCAACATAACCATATTTACCAAGAACTTCCGTTCCACGTCCTTCACGAATTATATCCCACAAGCGTTGGCCTTCCATGCCCAGTTCTACACGGCGTTCGTGATAAACAGCCTGTAGCGGATTGGAAATGGTAGTTTCGGGCATTCCGACACGGTCACGAACCTGCTGAAGGTAAGAGTTCCAGTCGCCACCAGTATGCGCTGCAGCTTCAGCAGCCCAAAGCAGCACTTCGGCATATCGGATTACTATCCAGTTGTTGGGATCGTCGCTCATATCGCCCCATTGGCTTGGAGGCAGTTGATATTTCTGCGAATGGTATCCATCGATGCATGTTGGCGATGAATTGTCAGCAACCGTTTCATCTGGTGTTCCAGGCCATAATATTTCGCCATTATCAATAATTGTCGCGTCACGACGGGGGTCGCCTACTTCAAATTCGTCAACAAATTCCTGTGTCGGGCAGTTGAAACCCCATCCATCGCCATTATTCCTGCTTCGTGTAAAAATAACAAACTCGTTTCCTTCGTTGTCGTCGCCCCAATCACCGGTACCAGAAGAGGTGAATTGTATTTCAAATACAGATTCAGTTCCATTTTCGTGATCCAGGTTCCAGATGTCAGTATAATTAGTTTCGAGGTGATACTCCGCTGATCCGATTATCACATTGGCAAGCGCAAGAGCTTCAGGCCATTTTTTCTCGTAAATATAAGCTTTGCATAAAAATGCCTGTGCGGCACCTTTAGTTGCCCGACCAAGTTCACTCACATCCTGTTCGCTTTTCATTGGCAAAACACTAGCGGCCTCGGTGAAATCTTTTTCAATCTGTGCCCATAATTCGGCCGATGTTGCTTTTGGGATATCGTAATGACCAGGTGTAAGGTTTGTAATAACCAAAGGCACTTCGCCGAACAATTTCACCAGTTCAAAGTAGAAATAGCCTCGTACAAATTTTGCCTGGGCTACCACGCTTTCTCTTTTAGAAGGTGCTATCATATCATCAGTCATCAAAGGAACTTTTTCGATGACACGGTTGCAGCGGTTGATAGCGATGTAATATTGACGGTAAGGTGTATTTAACTCAGCGATATTCGCATCGTACTGGAACTTGAGCAGCGGCTCCATCCAGGGTTGATCACCGGCCCCTTCTCCGCCTTTCCAGGAGTCGTGTCCAAGTATATCACCCAACCAATACGGGAAAAAATTATCGGCATCCCAGCCCAATACATCGTAACAGGCAGTTAAGGCTTCATTTGCATCGGCTTCGGAAGTAAAAAAATCGCTAAGAGCAACATTGGGCGATTTGGTATCAAGAAAATCCTTCGAGCATGATACATTTATCATTACAAGAACAAAGGATATTATTATAATTTTTGATATTTTCTTTTTCATGGCTGTCAGTTTTTCAGGTTAGAAAGTCAGGTTCAATCCGGCAATAAAAGTCCGGGGTTGGGGATAAAATGCCCTGTCAACACCCAGGTCGAGCGAACCATAATACCCTGTGCCGATTTCAGGATCGAAGCCAGTATACCTGGTAAGAGTGAGCAGGTTTGTAGCGCCTACATATATTCTCAACTTGATAATCTTCAGTGATTTGCTGATCCCATCTGGTAAAGTGTACCCTATCTGAAGGTTTTTAATTCGTGTATAAGACCCGTTTTCTACATATCTGTCTGAAAAAGCCAGGTTGTTGGCATCGGCAGCATTAAGTCGGGGGTAATGAGCATCATTGGTGGTTCCTTCACCTGTCCAGCGGTCGAGCATCCTAACGCTCATATTATGTGTTGCGTCAGGCCTGTCGGTATAAACCTTTGTGCCATTAAAAACATCATTTCCCGAAACGCCCTGGATAAAAGCGATAACATCGAAATTTTTATAACTCATATTCAGATTAAGTCCGTAAGTAAAATCGGGTAATGGGTTGCCGATAATTCCGTAATAAAGATTCCCGTCGCTGCCTTTAGCATAACGAATATCCCCTGGACCTGCATTTGGTTGCAATAATTCGCCGTTGGCATCAACCCAGGCGTCAACTTCTGCCTGTGTCTGAAATAATCCTTCGGTTTTATATCCCCAGAACTGAGCAATCGGATATCCAACCATAGTACGTGTAACATAACCATTGTCGCGTAAAGGAGCAGAAAGAATAGCTGCCTGCGTACCGAGGTTTGTAACTTCGTTGGTAAAAGTCGAAAAATTCAAACCTATGTTATAGTTGAAATCACCAACAGCATCTGTGAAGTTCAGTTCCATCTCGAACCCTTTGTTTTTCATACTTCCAATGTTTACCCATGGGTTATACTGCATTCCGACAGATGACAGAATGGGCGCATCCAGTAGCATATCCGTAGTGTTTTTCAGATAATACTCCATTGTTAAGGTAAGCTTGTTGTGCCAAAGTCCGGCGTCAATTCCTATATTTGTAGTAGTGGTTGTTTCCCATTGTAAATCGGGATTCCCTTCGCCGGGAAAAGAAATCCCGTCGATGATTACACCATTGAAATTATAGCGAAAGCCTGACGTGGCAAGAGTTGAATATCCGTAAGGCGGAATTTTATCGTTTCCAATCTGGCCCCAGCCAGCTCTTAACTTCAGGTTGCTAAGCAAAGTATTGCCCTTAAGGAAATTTTCTTCACTTAGCTTCCATCCTGCCGAAAACGAAGGAAAAATGCCATATCGGTGATCGGGACCGAATACTGACGAACCATCTCTACGGATATTAGCCGTGAACAAGTATTTGTTTGCATACGAATAGTTAAGTCGGCCATATTCAGAGAACATCTTTTTTTCGCTCATTAAGCCTGATGAAGTTGAATTCGGATTGGTGGCATTACTTATAAAGATAAGATGTGAGAATTCTTTCAGCAAGCGGGTTGACCTGGTAGAGAACCATTCACTGTAATCGTCCGATGACTCAACTCCCGCCATAATTTGCAAATCATGTACATTAAATTTCTTCGAATAAGTGAGGAAATTCGACCAGTTCCAAGCTCTTTCCTGGTTGCTGCCCCGGTAAACCGCACTAACAGCATTACTTTCCGCACCTGATATAAAGAAGGTAGGATTATAATCATAATCGTTTCCGAAATTATAGCTTAACCCCAGGTTTGATCTGAATGTAAGACCTTTCATTATCGTTAGATCGCCATATACATTCCCTGTTATCCTGAGATTCTTACTCTCATTTTTTGTTCTATCGAGATGCGCAACAGGATTATTCATATCCACATAATCCGATGGGGCAAATTTTCCATCAGGAAGATACACAGGCGTAACAGGATCGATGGCGGTAGCCTGTATCAAGATAGCGCTCCATTCATCAGCTTCATTTATCGAATGATTCTTGCCTGATTCAACCGAAAGGTTTTCACCAAGTTTTAGCCATTTCTTTAAATTCATATCCATATTTAATCTCACCGAGGTCCTTTCAAAATCTGACTTCCGAACGATCCCTTCCTGTTTGTAGTTATTAGCACTCAGGAAATATTTAACCATTTCGTTACCTCCGGAGACAGAGAAATTAAGGTTTCGGGTAGCGGCGGTTTGGGTTACTTCTTTTACCCAATCGGTTCCCTGGCCAAGACTTTGGTAATCAACCAACGCAGGAATCGGATCGAGGCCAGCATTCGAGAGCGCTTCGTCTTTGAGCATTGCCCATTGCGACGCATTCAACAATTCCGGTTTTTTCCACATTTTTGATGATCCGAAATAAGTATCAAATGTTATTACCGGGGCACCAGCCTTTCCACTCTTGGTAGAAACAAGGATAACTCCATTAGCACCCCTGGCGCCATATATAGCTGTGGATGAAGCATCTTTCAATACTTCCATTGAAGCAATATCAGCTGGATTAATATACCCGATATCATCGACCGGGAATCCATCAACTACAAACAATGGCGATGAATTATTAATCGTTCCTATTCCTCTTACCCTGATTTGAAGCGGAGCTCCAGGCATTCCAGTGTTGGAAGTTACAGTTACACCGGCTGCGCGACCCTGTAAAACCTGGTCGGTAGTAGCTGCAGGCATTTTTTCAATATCAGCGGCTTTCACCGACACAACAGCGCCAGTCAAATCGCTTTTTCGCTGGGTGCCATAGCCGACAACTACAATTTGCTCGAGGTTTGTAGCTGTTTCGGAAAGAACCACATCAATTGCCGTTTGTCCTTTTACAGCAATCTCCCTGGATGCATACCCTAGAAATGAAAATACCAACACATCTTTGGCTGAAGCCATGATGGAATATGTTCCGTCACTTCCAGTGTTTGTTCCGGTTGTAGTGCCTTTCAGAGCCACGTTTACTCCAGGCAAGGTAGTTCCGTCAGTAGATTTGACAACTCCTTTTACGCTGATATTTTGTGCCTGAAGGCTCAATTGAGTCAACATCAAACACATTAAAACCAGCAGTAAAGATTTTGCGACTCGGGTCAGCAAATAGTCATTAAGTAGCTTTTTTTTCATGTTTTCCGTTTTTGGTGTATTTTTATATAAGGTGAATTAAGAATGGGTGGAACACATATTGATATTTATTATAATTATCATAAAATTAACGATTTGCAATTTATCAGCTTAGTATATTAATTCAAAGATATTGCATATATGCCTTCGGGAATTACGGAAATTGCGTATAAATAACTTCGATTTGCGCAATTAAAAGGCATATTTCTTCCAAAACTTGTGGGAATCAAATGAAGAAATAAAAAGATGGAGAAAAAAGAGAATTAGGGATCCTGTTATTTTTTACGGGCCAGGTGTTTGGTTCTATATTCAATAGGAGTACAACCCTTTACCTGCTTAAACTGACGCGAAATATTTTTGCTGTTGTCGAAACCCGATTCGAGCGCAATCTCAAATATGGTTTTATCGGTTTCCAAGAGCCGCTGCGCGAATTTTTGGATCTGTAAATTATAGATATACTTATAAACCCCAGTTCCGGTAGTTTCCTGGAAGCGTTTTTCGAGGGCGCGGCGCGAAAGTGGAACCTGTTTCAAAACATTTGCTACGTTTATCCTGTTGTCGATATTCTGATGAATGAATCTGAGTGCTTTGGCAATGTATTTATCATTTGCCGAAGCTATATCGGTGGACTGGCGGGTTATAACCTGCGTGGGTTTTACGAGGATATCGTACTTTTCGGTTACCTGTTTTGTGATTAGAAGATCCATTAAACGAGCTGCTTCGTAACCCCCTTTTTCAGTATCAAGATCAATACTTGACAAAGGCGGATCAGATAAATTGCAGGTCATTTTATCGTTATCAACTCCAAGTACCGCAATTTCTTCAGGGATTTGAATTTTAGCATGTTTACATGCTTCGGTAATATGCTGGCCTCGTTCATCATCACATGCCATAATGGCGATAGGTTTTGGCAACGACTGCAGCCATTGGCTGAGCGCCGATGGCTTATAATGCCATAATTCACGCGATGGGGCCTGTTCATTATCAAAATAATGTACTTCGAATCCAAGCGGATTTAAATGATTGGCGAAACCTTCGGCTCGTTCGCGCGACCAGACGATATTTTTAAAACCGTAAAAGGCAAAATTCCTGAACCCTTTAGCAAGGAAATATTCGGCACCTATTTTCCCGGCTTCAAAATACCCGCCAGTAATATTCGGTATATCCAAAAACCGCTCTTTAAAATCTTCAACAATCAGGCGGATTCCGGCATCCAGTACTTTTTTAACATCCAGATCATTGTATAACTGGGCAATAATGCCGTCGGCTTCCCATTCTTTTGCAAAATCCACAATGCCTTCCATACCCAGCGTTTCGCGGTAAAAAAGAGGCATACGGCAGAATATCCAGGGGCCATGCTCCTTTGAGTATTTCACTATGCCTTTCATCAGGTTCTGGCCGTATTCCTCGGAGATATCGATCAGCAGGATAATTTTATGCATTTCACATTTATAAGGATGCCAGCAGCTAAATTAACTCAATTTCCCAATTTAAAGATCAGATTATCCATTAAAAGTTTTATTCGTTATAAGTGGCTTTGCCCAAATGCCAATACTAAAAATATATCCCAACGTTACAAATAGCAACAACATTGAAAGTCTTAGTCCTGCAAATTCTCCTATTCCGCCAATAACCAAAGGAACCACGGCACCGCCTAAAATAGCAGTACATAAAATTCCCGAAAAGCTGCCGTGATGCGAAGGAACCGAATTCAGCGCCAGCGAAAATACTACCGACCACATTACGGAAAGAAAGAATCCGGAAATCGGGAATGCATAAATGGAAACAGCAGCTGAGCCAAACAAAGCAAACGCAAGCGAAGTAATAGCTCCGGTAGTAAACGCCAGCAGCACCTTCCGGCTGTCCAGAAGTTTTAACAGCAACAGCCCAAGCAAACACCCGACTGTGAGCAATCCCCAGAAATAGGAAATTACATTTGCCCCGGTAGTGGCAGGATCAACACCATGGTAAGTTTGAAGAAATTTAGATGCCCAGTTGGCAATGCCTTGCTCAGTTCCTACGTAAGCGAATATTCCAATAAAGAATAAAATTACCTGTTTGTTGGCAAGCAATTCCCTGAAAGCCAGCCCGGTTTCAATTTTTTCATCTTCCTGCAATTCTACTTTTGGGAATTTCGTGATCCATATTACAGCAATAATTGCCAGTACGACTATCGCAAATACCCAGTACAAAGAAGCCCATTCAAGGCTAACCGGAACAACAGGATCGAGCAGGCGGATAATGAATGATGAATTGCCGCTATGTAAATTGTGTACCAGATAACTGTAAAGCTGCGGACTCAGAAAAGATGCCAGTCCAAAAACCAGTTGCGCCAGCACCGAATAGAAAGCAAAATTTTCACCTCCTCCCGAATGACGCAATAATGGATTAATAGCAACTTGCAGCATAGCCATTCCTATACCAATGATAAAAAGCGAAGGCAGAGCCACCGAAAACCTTGGAAACAACGCAAACATCAGCGCTCCTATGAAAGCCAGCGCGAAAGCTGATATCATCACCGTTTTTTCTGAATATTTCTCAATCAGCAGACCAGCTGGAACCGACATAATTCCGTAAGCAATAAAAAAAGAAAAAGGCAAAAACCCTGCTAGCCCTATTCCCAGGCTGAAACTCCTGATAATATCAGGAATGATAGGCCCAAGAATATTAGTCAAAAACGAGATCACAAAGAAAATGAGCATGATAAGCATGATCATTAATGGGCTTTTTGTTTTCATAGGGAAGTATTTGTTGTTATTTGAATTTCTTTAGTTTTTCCAGGTATTTTACTAAATATCAGTATCTATTCAGTAGTGACTTTCTATTCATGAAATGCATTTTATTTTACCAGGTAAGGCTGAATTATTGTTTTCCAGATGGCGTATCCGTTAGCATTCATATGAAGATGATCCTCAACAAAGAGCTCGTCCCGGTAATTCCCCTTGGCATCAACCATCGGGTAATACACATCAATAAACCCGGCTTTCTTTTCCTTTTTCAGGAATCTGGCTATCTCATTATTCGTTTCAATCACTTTATTTTTAATGTTCAGCCGCTTAGGGCTTGCCTTAATGGATACATAATCAATAATTGCATTTGGCAGATTCAATCTTATAATACCATACAAAGTTTTGAAACGTTTTACAACTTCAGCAGCCGTGACAGTGTCAGAATATGCCAGGTCGTTTTCGCCGCAATAAATTAATACTTGTTTTGGATGATAAGGAATAATGATATCATACGTATATCGAATCAAATCCAACAGTGTCGAAGCACCGAAAGCGCGATTAACAATAGGATAGCCAGGGAAATAATCGTTAACTTCTTTCCATTTGGTAAACGAAGAACTCCCGATAAACAGTATTGGATGAGCCGGAGCCGGATGAACAGAATCCAGTTTCTTAAAAGCAACAATATCGTTCCAGAACGGAGGAGCTGTCTGCGCTATGCCTGTTGAAAGAAATACGACATAAAGCAAAGCCAGTAACAGTATTCTTTTCATGAGAATTGGGCTATTTCAGTGGTATTTTTTGACTCGACACATTCCATCCCGAAAGCGTTAGTTCAGGTTTAACTCCTTTCAAAGAGGTTTTAGGGACAGAACACTTAATATCTCTTTTCTCGCCTGGCAGAAGACTGATGTAATTGTCGTCCCAGAAAAGCGGAAAAACCTGGTTTCCTTTACCATCGAGTAAAGAAAGATTGACAAAGAAAGCAATTTTATCGCTATGGTTCTCAAGAGTGGTTGTAAGTTCCAGTTTATCTCCTTTGTCGGCTGATTTGTAAGATACAGCTATTTTTGTTGCAGGCAACGAATTCAAACCCGTAAAATCGGCAAAGCCTTTCATAGGTGTATATGCCCAGGTGGTTTTATCCCAGGCAAAAACATCCTGCTTATCCGAAAGCCAGTAAAAATTCTGAGCTAGCTGTTTCCCGGTTTTATCTGATAACCTGACATCGAGAAATATACCCTGGGCAACCGAATCGAGCTTTATAATTTTTTCCGCCTTATTACTACCTATTGAAAAATCCACATCTTTTTGAAATAACAACATGGAGTTCAGATTAAAAATGCGAATGGATGTTTTCAGATTTTTTTCGTCTTTAATGGTTTCGTTTACAGCGTATACGGTGTTGTTAAAATAATCATACATCACTTGCAAAGGCTCATTTGCCTTCCGGGTAGCGTAATATGCCGAAGTTGGCAAAAGGTAATAATCGTACAACTGCCAGTACGTGGATGGCCAGGCTGAGTTGAGCATCCATTGAATAATGCCGGTGGTTTTCGGCAACCTTACCCTGAATGCTTCGAACATGGCCCGCATGGCTTCATATCCCTGGGCATCAGCCTTCAAAAGGTAATCCTCCAGACCGGAAGCTTTGCCGTACCTGTTTTCGATCATCCGGGTGGTAACATCCATGGTATTAAAACCTTGCTTTGAATGTGTGCAGTGGAAATCCCATGCCTTGCTCAAGGGCCAGAGTTCATCTGCCGGAATCATTCTTTTTATAGATTCCAGAACCGGAACCTGTGATCCTGGCCCGGTTTCGGTATTAAAGCCAAAAGCGCCACCATTAATCGTGTCCATGTACCAATATGCGGGAGCTACATATTCATACGGACCGTTCATCTTCACACCCGTCGGGCCGCTTACCTTGCTGACGCGTGTTCCTGCCGAAGCCAGGTATGGCCTGTTATCAAGGAATTTAAACAGGCTGTCATATTTCAGTTCAAGTTCAGGTTTTGGACATTTATCACTTCCGATCATCCATACAAAAACAGATGGGTGGTTACGCAACCACAGAACCTGGTCGCGGAATGAATTGATTGCCAGTGTCATTTCCTGTTCTGTCTGTATTCCACCGTATTCATCACAGGTTTTCCCAAGGTATTCATCCCACTCCCACTGGCAACTCCAGCCTGCCATCACCAATATCCCATATTTATCACAAAGATTATATATTTCCTGCGAGTTTCCCCAGATGCTTTCGAGGCGTATGGTATTCAGGTTCATGTGTTTGACATATTGCACCTGGGTTTCAATGCTTTGAAGGCTATCGCGCAGAAAAATATCATCGGTCCATCCGGCACCTTTAATCAAAACTTCTTTTCCATTCAGTTTAAATCCTTTGTGCCCTGCCGGATTCACATACATTTCAATCTGCCTGATTCCGAACTGGATTTTTTCGGCATCAGAAATTTCTTTTTTAATACTGAAACGTAGGTCAAGCGTATACAACTCGGGTGAACCAAGGTTATTGCACCACCAGATACGTGGATTTTTTATATGAAGATCGGGAATTTGCTGCGGAGTAAGCACTACATCAAGAGTTTGTCCGGCATTTAATTCGACAGGATAACTGAATTCCCGGTTTTCGATTTTTCCGATGAGAATGCCGTTAACTGTTTTTGATGAATTATTTCTCAGGCTGGTTTTTATTGTCAGCGATGCGTCTGTCAGCGAAGTGGTGTTTACTTTTGATTCAGCATACGTGTTACTGATACTAACTTCACCTGTGATCCTAAGAAATACTTCGCGCCAGATTCCCATGTTTTCGTCCACCGGTCTAGGATTCCAATCCACAAATCCTAGATTAAAATCGCCGGGTTGCGCCCTGAAAATTTCAACAGCCAGAATATTGTTTTTCTTTTGCAGCAGATTTGTAATGTCAAATTCGAACCTTCGGAAGGTTCCGAAAACGGTATCGCGCGAAGCTATCTGCTTCCCATTTAACCAGATATTGGCATAGTAATTTAATCCGTCAAAATGAAGAGTAACATGCTGTCCTTGCTTGATTTCAGGAGTCTCAAACTGTTTGCGGAACCACCATGAATCGTCAAATTGCTTCGTGTCGATGTTTTTATAATTATCACCAACAAAAATATCTTTATACAGCCCATTACGGGTAAGCGCACCCATAACTGTTGAAGGGACAGTAGTTTTTAGCCAATTTCCGGTATTGATGTCGTTACCGGAAATTTCTGCCCCTTTTAAATCAACTTTAGAGGATTGCTGAACAAACCAGTTTTCTTTTAAAAGAACGTTGCCAGAAAAGTCAATTACCTTCTGAGCGGACGAACTTGCCGGGTAAAGCAGGCAAATCAGTATTCCGATTGTTAGTAGCAATTCTTTTACCATGATTGGAACATTTATGTAAATAGTCTGAATCGTAACCGGCTTGAAGAAATATTGAAGGGAAAACTTATTTAGGATCCGAAAATAAAATACTATCCGTATTCGCACTCAGTAATATCAGCTCAAAGCTAATCTTTTTTAACTAATGCTGCAGCACCAAGCAAAGCGATATTATCAATTTTTGATTTAAAAATTTTCAGCCTTTTAATTGTTTCAGGGTACTGGAAATCGTTCAATGCTTTAATCATAGCCTCTTCGAAAAAAGAATAGGCTTTTGAAATTGAACCGCCAAGCACTATTGCTTCCGGATCGTAGGTATAAGCAACAGCTTTTATAACATTTCCAAGATGAAAACCATATTCGGCCCAGATTTGTATTGCAGCACTGTCACCTTTAACAGCTGAATTATGAGATTCCAGGGCGGTGGTTGAATGAATGGATTCGAAGAAACTACTGCTTGTATAGAATTCGTAATTCTTATCAAGATAGGGCAATGAACCGATTTCGCCGGCACCGCAATTATTTCCAGGATACAGAGCATTATTGATAATAATTCCTGCTCCCAGTCCGGTTCCCAGGGCCAGCGCCACAAAGGAAGAAAACGTGCTGGCCTCACCGTGCCGGTGTTCGCCAAGAGCAAAACAATTCACGTCATTGTTGATGCTTACAGGCTTATTAAATTCAGTTTCCAGGATTTTTCTTAATTCCACTCTATGCCAGGATGGGATATTTACAACATCGAAGACAATTCCATTTTCAATATCAACAACCGATGGAACTCCGATGCCAATGCCTTTCACTTCAGGCCTTATTAACGGTGCAATGACAGAAATCAGCTGCGAAATTGTTTTTTGCAGCGATTCTTTTTCAGTCAGCACAACCTGGTTGACTGCCGTAATCATGCCATCCTCAATTAATCCAGCCCGTATATTGGTCCCGCCTAAATCAACACCGATAAACATGTGTGTGAAATTTAATGAATAAGTAGAAGATAGATTTTGAAATGAACTTCCCGATAAGTATGCAAAGCTATGTCACAAAATAAAAATGCGCGTAGGAATATGCGCATTTAAAACCTCGATTTGCGCAAAAAGGAATTCACCCACAAGATAGGATCAACAAACTTTGAGGAATGAAAGGAATTTTCAGGAAAATTGTTTAGAACCAAATTCCTCGTGTTGAATAGTGAATAAACGGCTATCAGAACCATCGTCAAGTCTCCAACCTTGTCTCCCCTCTTTTCCAATAGGCAACTGTTTAACAGAATGCAAAAAACAAGGATAATATAAAAACTCAATTAGCCCACGCCGGTCTCCGGTAATGTATATTTTGCGAATTAAGAAAACTGAAATGCGGCTTCATCCTTACTTGAAAAGAATACCAATCCCTTCCGGGTGTCCAGCAAACTTCGGCCAGTGCTTGTATTCTGGGAAAAACCTGTTTTTCAAAAATGGCTTCCGAAGGTATTTCCTCTGTCCAGACACAGCCTTGCAGCCCCTTGACGTTACTCATAACATTGGCAGGGAACAAATCAACAGGATTATAATAATACAGCTTTTGCAAATTCTCATCCGTACTTGGGCTCGAAAGGTAAAAGTGCGACCAGGGCGTCAGAATAATCGGATTCCCGTTTGCCGCTGATCGTTCAGGCGAATCCGTAACCCAGGCACGCCAGTACATCATTGTAATGTTATTATCGATATTTCCTTCAATCACATCATCCCAGGCAATCACAGTTTTGCCTTTTGCCTGCAGGTGCTGTTGTAATTTTTTCACAAAATAATTCTGGATTTCGTTCAGGGAGGTCATTCCGTTGTCTTTCATAAAAGCCTGGCATTCGGGTGATGAGGCCCACGTGGCTTTCTCAACCTCATCGCAGCCGATATGCACAACATTTGAAGGAAAAAGATCAATTATTTCATCCCATATTTTGTATGAAAAATCCATAACATCAGGGTTACAGGGACAGATCGGGAATGAAAACTCTGTTCCCCAACCGGCTGAATCAACACACGAAACCTGGGGGTATGCCCTGATGGCGGCTGACATATGGCCAGGCATGTCGATTTCGGGAATAATATCAATATAATTGGCCGAAGCATAAGCAATAATGTCACGGATATCCTGCTTTGTATAAAATCCGCCGTATATTTTTTTGCCGTTTTCCACTTTTATGAAACGCGGATCGATCGTATAATTTAAATCTGTCTTGGCCAGGTCCATGCAGGTCGAGTCCATGCTGTTGAAAGTCCGCCAGGCGCCAATTTGCGTAAGTAAAGGAAACTGATCGATTTCGATGCGCCATCCCTGGTCGTCGGTTAAATGAAGCTGCAGCTTATTAAATTTGTAATAAGCGAGCCAATCGATAATTTTAAAAATGTAATCTTTAGCGAAAAAATGCCTCGAAACATCCAGGTGGAATCCCCGCCATGCATATTTGGGTTTATCCTTGATAGTCATCAACCGAAGTGTGAAACTTTCAGATTTCTGGCCCAAAGCAGAATTCCAGATCATTTGCCTTACCGATTGGGCAGCATAAAATGCCCCGACCGGGCTTTTTGCTTTTATGATAATCCCAGAAGTGGTTATATCAATTTGATAAGCACTGGAATCCATAGTGTTATCAGCAGTAAACTGGATATTGGTTTTACCTGCAGGCTTGTCGTTTTTTAGAATGGCTGAATTAGAAACTTCAGCAAGCGCAGTTTCAACCGCGTTAATAGCTGTCTGAAACTGCGTATTGTTTACCAATACAATATTTTTATCAACAGTCAGGTAGCCATCAGCCAGGTCGACACTCAAAGGCAGTGGAATGATTCCATGTACATGCGAGGTCTGTGCCTGCGGATTCTCACCTGTTTTTTTGCACGAGGGGAACAGGAACAGGCAAAGAAATATGCCCGCAATACCGATCTTATCCAGGCAAAAGACTTTCATAACAGACATTCTTAGATTGGTGTATAAACAGGTTCCAGAAAGTAACACAAAGCTAAGCTGCAAAATACATGCAGGTGTAGGATTATGCGTATTAAAAACTTCTATTTGCGTAAAAAGAACTTGAGTTTATTGGATTTTCATCAGGAAGTGAACTTTTGAGAAAAATGTTCCCATTCACCAAACTGTAATCCCTAAATCCAAACCCCTAACCCCTAACCCCTTCTATATAAATCTCCTTTTCACAAAATCCCCAAGCCTTGCAAGACTTTCCTGTTTTTGTTCCCAATCGGGGGAATGGTATTTCTGTAATATCCAGTTTGCCTCATCCAGATTAACAGCTTTGTTGATCCTTGCAATAGCTTCGTCATACCGGGTTGTATCATTCCCAAA
>CAIWMA010000369.1 GCA_903913645.1 uncultured Bacteroidales bacterium
ATTGTATTTCTTACTATATCAGCGGAGAAGGGGGGATTCGAACCCCCGGATCCTTGCAGATCAACGGTTTTCAAGACCGCCGCGATCGACCACTCTGCCACCTCTCCTTTTGGGACTGCAAAAATATAAAAAAAAGCAATAGTACAAAGCAGAACTGGATAGATTTTGAAAATAAACAAGTGTTGTAAGGAATAATAGCCCATTTTGAGAATTTCGCCTTTAGGATTGCGTTCAATAAAGTACTTTTGCAGCTGGTTCAGAAACAATATGGCATTCTCAGTAAAACGAAATCTTACAGCACTTTACCTTATTAAAATTGCCAAATGGATGAATCTTATCATGCCTGTGATTGTATTATTTTACAAATCGAACGGGCTGACCATGAAGGATATCTTCTTGTTGCAAAGCGTTTACTCACTGACACTAATGACCCTCGAAATCCCGACAGGCTACTTTGCTGATCGGTCCGGACGAAAAACCAGTATTCTTTTAGGTGCAATTCTGGGATTTACGGGTTACCTTGCATATAGTTTATCGTTTGGATTCTGGCAATTTGTATTAGCCGAGGTTATTTTGGGAGTGAGTCAGAGCCTGGTTTCCGGAGCCGATTCAGCAATGCTATACGATACATTAGCAGTTGCAAAACAGAATGAAAAGTATACCCAATTAGAAGGTCGTGTGACATCGATAGGAAACTTCGGTGAGGCTTTTGCAGGAATTATCGGAGGACTATTAGCTGTTTCATCTTTAAGAACTCCTTTCTATGTGCAAGCATGTGTGGCATTAATAGCTGTCCCTGCAGCTATTTTGTTAGTTGAGCCACCCATCAAATCAATTAAAATAAAATCAGGCTCACGTGAAATCCGTCTCATTATGTATAGCGTTTTGCATGGCAATGTAAAACTTAAATGGAACACGTTTTTTTCAGCAATTACCGGTGCTGCGACCCTGACCATGGCATGGTTTGCACAACCTTACTTCGGGCAGCTCAAGATACCTGTGCCGATGTACGGGGTTTTATGGGCAGGTTTGAACCTGAGTGTTGGGATAGCTGCAGTATTTGCATGGCGATTTGAAAAGAAATTTGGAGCAGTTATTACAGTCATCGTTTTTACAGTAGCTATTTTCTGCTCTTACATTCTTTTACCCTTTATGCCAGGATATTCCGGACTAGTCATACTTTTAGTATTCTATCTTGCCCGTGGGCTAGCCACTCCTACCCTTCGCAATTACATCAATCTGATTACAACCTCTGATGTTAGGGCAACCGTTTTATCGGTACGGAATTTTCTTATTCGGCTTATATTTGCCATTACAGGACCTCTTTGGGGTTGGATAACAGATAAATACAGTTTACAGTCGGCTTTAATTTCTGCCGGACTTATATATGGAACTATGGCATGCATAAGTATGTTTTTCTTCCTTAGGCACAAGACTTATAAACCTGATAAAACGGTTCAGGAATCAGAAAAGATATAATTTCAGAATAGATATGAATATCAGTTGTAATTATCTACCTTTGCACGCCTTTTCCACCAATGGAGAGATGCCAGAGTGGTCGATCGGGGCGGTCTCGAAAACCGTTGTACCCTTGCGGGTACCCAGGGTTCGAATCCCTGTCTCTCCGCTTATTACTTAAACAACCGCTGTACACCAATAACTTACAGCGGTTATTTTTTTTTTGTAACGGCATTGGTAACGGGTCGGATATGAAATATGAGCTTGGAGTCAATCTTGTAGAAATGCCTATAATTGTTTTACTAAACCCAATTCAACGCCTATTCCTACTTTAACTAGATCATATTATATTACTTTTTACAAAAACAAAAGCAGATGTTATCTGGCTACGAGTAGTTTTTACCCGAAATCGTCAGAAAATAAGCTGAGCGCGAATGGGAGAAAACCAGATAATGGGAATTAAAGCCGGACTTTTTTTGAAATCAAAGCATATGCATTGTCTAAATGAAAAAACTGATACAAAAGGATGGCTAACACAGTGGATGATGTTAATGAATTGCTAAATATTATCTGCAGTGATTTGGGCAGATAAGCAAAAAGCTCGGGTACAAACTGCGTACACAAACTAAAGATCATAGACAATCCCACAACGGCTATCTTTTTCTGATCCAGTTTCACAGAGAATATTTCCTGGAACCCGGTTATTACCATAAAAACAATGGCAAATGTAAGAGCTGCCCCTACAACGGGAGGTGGAATTATAGAAATAAGCAATGATATCCTTGGAAAAAATCCGGCAACAAGTACCATAACACCTGCTACAATTCCTATCCATCGGCTTACAGCTTTGGTTGCAGCAGCCAAACCAACATTACCCGAAGATGTATCGACTGCCATAGCCCCCATCAATCCGGAGAGAGACGTAGTGAATCCATCCGCCCAAAGGCCTCCCGCTATAGGCTTCATATCAATCTCGGTTAATTCGGGAGTAGTTATTTTTTGTGCAGCTACCAGGTTACCAAAAGTCTTTAAACTGCCACACAGCGAAATGATTAAAAACGGGAACATTAAGCCCCAACTAAAATGGAGTTCAAAAAAATTGAAAGGCATTTTAGGTATGGCCAACAAAGGTATTCCGGGCAACCCAACATAATTTAAATTTTCGGAAGGAATTATTAAAAGGTACAACAGCCAACCAACCGTTATCCCAATAAGCAAGCAAAATAATTTAAAATTTCCTTTGCCCCAGATGTTCAAAGAAGTAATTAACATTAAAGTAAAAATTGCCGTTGTAACATCCTGCCAGAGCATAATATCGCTTGAGTAAGGTGAACCGCAGAAATTCGCAAAAATAAGAGGTATAATACTGATACCCACGTTGGCAACAACAACTCCAACTACCACTGGAGGAAATAAATTACGCAGATATTTTACCATTGGGGCAAGCGCCATTTCAATTATTCCTGCAAAAATAACCATACCGCGCATCAAAGGAAAACCACCCATCCAGAAGGCCTGGAGTGAAAGGCTGAAATAGGAAGGACCACACACATTTGGGCAGAGATAACCTGAGCCAAAGCCTCTAATTTTAAAACCCTGCAAAATAGAACCAATCCCAGACACTATAAGCGTTACGCTCACAAAAGAAATGCTTAAGCCGATATCGCCACTGATTTCTTTTATAAATATTGCCGGCAAAATAGAGGTTGTAAGTATAAGTACGGCCTGCTGCAAACTAAGAAATATCAGTTTTCCGATAGGAGGCACCTGATTCTGCGAATAAAGTATTTCGTTCTTTTCCATAAAATAATTATTTAAACCATGTTGCTTGAGGAGCATCTATCATTGAGCCTACAATGACTTCTTTGTTTCCGAGTTTTGTTTTACGGCAATAGATCACTTTTTTCCTGATATTCATTGATTCGGGCGAAGTAAACTGAAGCATATTCCATGTTTCATCTGAAACTTTCAACTGCTCTGCAATTGACCTGAAAGGAAAATGGTTAGTTACATCCCTGAATAACAGCAGATTTATCTTTGAGTTTTTTTTGTAGCTAGGGTCAATAATTGAGTTGCCATTGAAATCATAAACAAAAATGAAACAATCAAAAAACATAAAAGGCGATTGTGGCGATTGTATGTATTCAAGCGATGAATCCCCCTCTGAAGCCATTAAACTACAAGCTTTTTTGACAGAAATTTTAATGAATTCCTTTTCAGAAATATACCCATACATACCCGCTCCAATAAATCCCTCAGAACCATCTTTCAATACAACTTTGCGGTGACAAGCTGTTTTCCATGTAGGAAAAATATTGTCGGGGCGGGGCCAGTTAAAGTGAACCCACGCATCAGGGTTGTTTATGGTGTCGGACAAAGCTTCTGATATCAAATTCTGAATGGGTTTGCCCAAAAAGTCTATCTGGTCTTTCACCATTAGGTTGATTTTTGTGCTGTCTTCGCCATGATAAATGCATAATTCATCACTTTTTCGGTAGATATAGAAATAGATATCATGAAATCTCTGTGTTTTTTCATACGCTTTCAACGCATCAAGGCCTTCATTCTGGAAGATTTCTGCACCCTTCTGAACCGTTTTTAGCAACAGTTTTGTTCGTTTATAATCATAATTATTAATATCTGAATTTCTTTGGCCTAGATTATCCTTTCTATCGCTACACGACAAAATAAAACTTGTCGCCATAAAGATAATAAGGACAATACAAGGCATATATTTATTTTTCATAATAATGATTGTTTTTGCATCTAAGATTGACTTTTTAAAGACCGACTTTTTTATCAGCAATAAGAGGATTCCACAATTTAAACTATTGTTAATCACATCAATATGCTTATATTTATCGAGAAAACATATCTATTGCAATTGTTTATAAAGCAAATATACAAAACACAAGTCAAGAAGAGTCTATTAAATAAACAATTCAATACCATGCATCTTGCAAAAATGAGCGAACTCTTTGACAAAACAGGTAATATGATTGATTTTTAGATGTTTAGAACATTATTTGTCGATATACTTTTTAATAAGGATACAAAAAAATGCAAAAGCTAAACCTTTTGATGATTTGCTGATGTTTAATATTTTACTGTTGTAATGATTGATATCAGGGCAAAAACTAAAAAACCACCTAAAAAACTTTTTCAGGTGGCATTTTGCTTTCTATGGATCAGGAATAAATACTACTTCCGGGCCGATTACAATTAATTTCTGTTGCAAATAATTAATGCGCCGATTACTCCGGGAACCCAGGCACAGAGTGTAAGAAGGAATACGATGATGACAGAACCACAACCTTTATCAATTACAGCAAGAGGTGGGAAAATTACACAAAGGATAACGCGCCAAACAGACATAACTACAGTTTTTATTGATGCTAATAAGACGCGGCAATTATCGTTAAGTTACGAAATCAACTAAAAATCGATAATATTTCCCTGAAATTATATGGAAGTATAAGAATTAATCAATATCTGAAATTGGTGAATTCACGAATTCTTTATTGAAAACATTTAAAAAGCTTAAATACCGGGATTTACATCAATCACTTCTTAAAATCTAAATCACTAAAAATATATTAAAAAGAGAATAAAACACATTGAATTACTGAATATCAACTAATCCTGTAATAACATTTTCGATGAGGTGCTGTGATACTGGCTTTGCTAAAAAATCATTCATCCCGGCATCAGAACATTTATTCCTGTTCTGTTCGGTAACATAGGCAGTAATTGCAACTATAGGAATTTCTTTATTAAATTGCCTGATACTTTTTGTAGCCTCAATACCATCAAGTTCCGGCATTTCAATGTCCATTAAAATTGCATCGAAATTACCTGCTCTACAGGCTTCCAACGCAAGTAAACCATTAGATACAATGGTATGTTCCCATTGCAATGTACGCATATATTTCCCGATGAGTAATTGATTCATCAGATCATCCTCGGCTATCAGAACATTCATATTCGTTTTTTTACTATATACCACCACTAAATTACAACCATTTGTCAAAAAAGCAACAACTTTTAAAATAATCTTTGGAAGCTTTTCTAAAAAGACGGGTTATGAAATATACCTTCTGCCTCCCATTTAATGCTAAAGGCAAATTACTGTTTCCCGATACAGAAAAAGCCACCAGATTTAAAAAACCGGTGGCTATATTCCTGAATGCAGTATTAATCATTGGACTCAGCTGCAGAATATTTTAATAAAACATAACAGCTTTGCCTGGCAAAACATCAGAAAATCAGATGGGGAATTGCTTTATTTCTTCCAGAGTTTCTCCATTTCTTCGAGCGATTTGCCTTTGGTTTCAGGAACCAGCTTCCATACAAACCAGGCAGCAAGTATTCCCATTACACCATATATCCAATACGAAAAACCATGGTTGAATTTTTCGGTCAGCCACGTATTATCGTTCATCATAGGGAAAGTCCAGGAAATAATAAGGTTGGCAATCCATTGAGCCGCGACTGCAATCGACATGGCACCACGAACACTATTTGGAAATATTTCGGATAGGAGCACCCAGGTTACCGGACCCCAACTCATTGCGAAACCGGCAGTGTACAAAAGCATAAAAACAAGTGCCAGCATTCCTTCGTAATGCATGGAGAATGTCATACCCAAACAAAACATACTCACGGCCATAACCAATGCACCTATTACCATCAGAGGCTTACGGCCAAACCGGTCGACTGTGAAGATGGCAAGAACCGTAAAAATCAGGTTTATGGCTCCAACAATAATGGTTTGCAGAAGTGAAGTATCGGTGCTTGCACCCATATTACGGAAGATATTTCCTGCATAATACAATACTACGTTTATACCAACAAACTGTTGAAAAACAGATAGCGTTATCCCGATAAAGATTACGAAGAAACCATACGAAAGCCAGGGCACACTTTTTTCGTGAAGTGTTTCCTTGATTTCTTTAAGGATTGCATCGGCACTTTCAGTACCTGAGATCTTTTTAAGGACTTCAAGTGCCTTACTATCCTTACCCTTCATTACCAGGAAACGTGGCGTTTCGGGTACAAAAATGAGTAAAACAAGGAAAATTCCGGCAGGGATTACTCCGGAGAAAAACATCCATCTCCAGCCTTCGGTTACCAGCCATTCTTCATTTCCGCTTTTGGCAATGAAATAGTTTACAAAATATATCACCAGCATTCCAAAAATAATTGCAAACTGGTTCCAGGATACAAGTTTACCGCGTACATTGGCCGGCGCAATTTCCGCAATGTACATGGGCGAAAGCATGGAAGCCAGTCCCACTCCTATTCCGCCAATAATACGATAAACTACAAATGAGTACACATCGAGTGTGCCAAAGAAGTTGAACGCCTCCGGTTTCCATGCACCAACCGCTGAAATTGTAAATGCAGATGCCGAAATTATGAGTCCTTTCTTTCTGCCAATGGATTTTGAAACAAATCCAGCCGAAGCACCACCGATTATACAACCTATCAAGGCACTCGATATGATAAATCCTTTGGCTGAATCAGCAATGCTTTTTAAACCAACTGTATCAGCCGATTCAGGAATATCCTGTCCAAGGTATTGTATTGCATAAAAAGTTAAAATGGCCAGAATTATTCCACTCGATACTCCACCTTTTTTTATCCCCAATAGCCTGAAAATCTGTGCGGAAATAACCAGGGCAACAATATAGAGCACTACAACCACAAGTATTTTATACTGGCTGATCAGCAAATAGGCATAGTTATAATAGTCGGGATTGAGGGCTTTTGAAATATAAAACTCAACCAGCGATTTTTCAGCGCCATTTACAACTGCTGTGTCATAACCAAAAAGCAATCCGCCCAGCGTAGCAACAAGCGTCAGCATCATGATATAGGTTGGATTTCCCTTGCCTGAATCCAGTGAGGATGATTTGGATGAAGTATCTATGAATGACATATGATTCGGGTTAGATATACATGTTAATAAGCTGTTCGTACATTTCCTGTTTGCCGCTTGTAGCAACAGGCTCACCTTGCGACTGAGCGATAGCCCGGAGATCCTCAAGTTTCAGCTTTCCATCTTCAAACTCTTTGCCTTTGCCTGAAGCGAATGAGCTATAACGCTGCTCCCTGAGTTTGAGGAAATCTGATTCTTTTAAAATCTTATCAGCGATAACAAAAGCCCGTGCAAATGTATCCATGGCTGCAATATGGGAAATGAAAATATCTTCCAGGTCAGTAGAATTACGGCGTGTTTTTGCGTCGAAATTGATACCACCGGTTGTAAATCCACCTGCCTGCTGAATTACAAGCATGGCTTCGACACTTTCGTATATATTGATAGGAAACTGATCGGTATCCCAGCCATTCTGATTGTCGCCCCGGTTAGCATCAATACTGCCTAACAATCCTGCATCGGCAGCCATTTGTAGTTCATGCTCAAATGTATGTCCGGCCAAAGTTGCATGGTTAACTTCAATATTCAGTTTGAAATCCTTATCAAGCCCAAAATGCCTGAGGAAGCCAATAACTGTTTCTGTATCAAAATCATACTGATGCTTTGTTGGTTCCATCGGTTTTGGCTCAATAAGGAACGTACCGTTGAAACCTTTTCCGCGGGCATAATCGCGGGCCATGGTAAGGAAGCGGGCAAGATGTTCCTTTTCACGTTTTGTATTGGTGTTGAGCAGCGACATATACCCTTCGCGGCCACCCCAGAATACATAATTTTCGCCTCCAAGAGCAATTGTAGCATCAATAGCATTTTTAACCTGTGTACCTGCATGAGCTACCGATAGAAAATCAGGATTGGTTGATGCTCCGTTCATATAACGCGGATTCGAGAATACATTTGCTGTTCCCCAAAGTAATTTCACTCCCGAAGCTGCCTGTTTTACTTTGGCATAATCCACAATTTTGGCAAGCCGTTCTTCAATTTCATTTACACTTCCATCGCCGGCAATATCGGTATCGTGAAAACACCAGAAAGGAATTCCGATCTTGGTCATAAATTCGAAGGCAGCATCCATTCTGTCGCGGTTGCGCTGCATCAGTTCAGAAGCAGCTTCCCATGCAAAATCTTTGGTGCCCGGACCAAAAGGATCGCCTCCGGTTCCGCATAAAGTGTGCCAGTAAGCCATTGCAAAACGGAAGTGTTCCTTCATGGTTTTGCCGGCAACTACTTTATTTTCATCATAATACCTAAAGGCTAAAGGATTTCTCGATTCAATACCTTCAAACTGGATTTTTCCTACCGAAGGAAAAAATTCTTTACTTCCGATTGTAATGTTCATGATTATGGATTTTTATTTGTTTAATTCTTTTTCCCAATTCTGGTATGCTTCATTAAGAACCTGGTTATCAGGCGCAGGAGCAATTGTTTCAATTTTTCTTAATCCTGTAAACGCTGCTTTAAAATCTTTATAAATCCCAGCTCCTATTCCGGCACCCCGCGCCGCGCCCTGGGCACCATCTGTATTGTAAAGTTCAATTACTGCCCCGGATATATCGGCAAGAGTCTGGCAAAAAACCGGGCTCAGGAACATGTTTGCTTTGCCTGCCCTGATAATTTTGATTTCAACGCCCATCTCCTGCATTATTTGTATTCCGTAATACAATGCGAAGGCAATTCCTTCCTGAGCTGCCCTGTAGAGATGTGCTTTCCCATGGATATTAAAATTCAGATTGTGAATGCTGCAGCCGGTTTCCCTGTTTTGAAGCACTCGTTCGGCACCGTTGCCGAACGGCAAAATGATCAACCCATCTGATCCAGGCTTTACAGTTGCCGCGATATCATTTATTTGAGCGTAACTGAGATTTTCTCCAGCAATTTTCCTGACCCATGAATTCAGTATTCCAGTTCCGTTTATGCAAAGTAAAATTCCATTCCGGGTTTCTGTAGCCGTATTATTTACGTGCACAAAAGTGTTAACACGCGATTGCGGATCGTATTTAACCAAAGCGCTTACGCCATAAATCACACCGGATGTGCCAGCTGTTGCCGCAATTTCACCCGGGTTAAGGACATTGAGCGAAAAAGCGTTATTAGGCTGATCACCTGCACGATAACTAACCGGAGTTCCTGGTTTTAGCCCGGTAACTTCAGCTGCTGCACCTAACACAATACCCTGAATCCCAAAAGTCGGAACAGTTTCAGCCAGGATATTTTTATCAAAACCATATTGTTTCAATAGAAAATCTGCTGGTTCGCGGTTTTCAAAATCCCAGAAAATACCTTCGGAGAGACCGGATTCAGTAGTTTTTATTTCACCGGTTAGTTTTGCGGCGATAAAATCGCCTGGAAGCATAATTTTATATATGCGGTCGAAAACTGCCGGTTCATTTTCTTTGACCCACTTCAGTTTCGATGCAGTAAAATTGCCCGGTGAGTTTAGCAGATGCGACAAACATTTCTCGCTTCCAAGTTCAGAGAATGCAGAATTTCCAATATCTGCAGCCCGGCTATCGCACCAGATAATCGAATTCCGGAGTACGTTCATCTCCTTATCCACACATACCAAACCATGCATCTGGTACGAAATGCCGATGGCTTGAATTTCATTCGGATTAATCCCTGCTTTTTGGATAGCTGTGTGAATTGCAATTATTGAATGTTTCCACCACAGTTCGGGATTCTGTTCAGCCCAGCCTGGCTTTGGAGAAAGTATCTCCATTTCAGTTTCCGGCGAAAAACAACCGGCTACACATATTCCATTTTCCGCTTCTACAATCGAAGCTTTTACTGATGATGTCCCGATATCAAGGCCTAGTAGGTACATAATATAAATTTCCGGAATTGATTTGAATACAAATGTACTTCAACCTGATCCTGAAAAATTGTACTATTATGAAAATTGGATGTATTATTATGCCAATTAATTTAGGGGTTGGGGATTTGGGTTTAGGTATTAAATTAAAATCTGAAGCCCTAAAACCCAACACCTAATACCTAAACCCTCAAGCCAATTTATTCTGTTTCCTGTATTTCACAGGGCTTACCCCAAACTTACGCTTGAAAGCTTTAGAGAAATAAAACCAATCTGTAATGCCGACGATTTCCGATACTTCATAAATAGCCGAATCAGTTTCTGTCAATAATTTGGATGCATGCTGAATACGCAGTTCCAGAAGGTAATCGTTTGGAGACAAACCGGTTGCATCTTTGAAAATGCGCTGAAAATTACGTACCGACATAAATCCAATTTCGGCAAGCTCCTGGATATAGATATTGTTGTGGTAATTATTTTCAATAAAATCTATAGCTTTTCCAATCCTTACCATCGACTTAGCTTTTGGTATCGTAATCTGGGAATACTTTCGCGAAAGGAATATGATGATTTCTTCAAGTTTATTCTTCAAAAACAATTCATAACCAGGCTCTTTATTCGAATTTTCATTTATCATTCCATTCAGTATATACTCTGATTTTGCCAGGTCGACCTGGTTGAGGTGGAGCATATTTTTGAAGTGCATACGGTTGCGATACAGAGGTTCAAGAATAAAAAGGGCCCTGTAACCATCCAGCGTTTTAATTTCATCCGAAATCAGTTCTGGACTTTTCTCCAAATCAAACATCACATTGAAAATTTCGGCTTTGTCGGCATCTTTGAAATAATGATTCTGAAATCCTTGCAATATAAATATATCACCTTCGCTAACTTCGTATTCATTATTGCTGATTACTTGTATGCCTTTGCCTTTGGTAATAAAAACGATTTCCACAAAATCGTGGTGATGCTCAATTTCCGTAAGATCGTTTTCATGCGAAATATGTTTCCTTCGGTTGATCTTGCAAACATTAACGGCAAGTGCATGATCCTTAAAGTAATTATCGCCTTTGGCAATTTCCATCGCAACAAATTTGGCTTAAAAATACAAAGTATTCATATTACTATGCATTTTACTCCATATTATTTTATGAAGGGAAAGCTGTGGAAACAGGTCTTCATTAATTATGGTAACTTCGCTCAGACTTTCGTCGAACCAAATGTGTTTGATACTGTTATTAAATAGCAACAATTTTATCGACTCACATCAATAAAACCTGAAGAATTCAGCAAGAATTTCACACTAATTTTAAATAGTTTATACTATGTCAAGCAACTCCATTCTCAGTATAAAACCCCTTGGATTTATGTGGCCTGTTCGCGATCCCTTTCTTTTTTGTGCACATCACCATGATGATTATCCTGCAGGGAATGATGAAATGGGACCTGCTGCCTCGCTGAAAGGCAGGGAATTAGGACAGGATTTTACTATTAAAGATGGCTGGCGCATGTACCACGGCGAAACTGTTCCCGGTTTTCCGGCACATCCGCACCGGGGGTTCGAAACTGTGACTATAGTAAAGGAAGGCCTTGTAGATCATGCTGATTCGCATGGACAGGAAGGCAGGTATGGAAACGGCGATGTGCAATGGATGACTGCCGGCGAAGGTCTTCAACACAGCGAGATGTTCCCCTTGCTGAACCAGGGAGGAGAAAATCCTGCGGAATTATTCCAGGTTTGGCTGAACCTTCCAAAAGCAAAGAAATTTGTAAAACCACATTTCAAAATGCTTTGGTCGGAGAATATTCCGGTTTATAAGATTACTGATGGAAATAGTAAATCTACAGAAATCAATGTGATCGCCGGTAAAATTACAGAAGTTACATCTCTTGCATCTGCTCCTGATTCGTGGGCAGCTGACCCTGTGAATGAAGTTGCTATATGGACAATTAAAATGGGAGCAGGAGCAAAATGGACAATTCCTGTAGCAGGCAAAAATGTAAACCGAACATTATATTTTTATAGAGGATCGAAGATTAGCATCGATGAAAATGAAATTAGTTCATATAAGGCAATTGAATTAAAACCGGATTTGGAAACATTACTTGTAAATGGCGATTCCGACAGTTACTTCCTTTTGCTTCAGGGCAAACCCATTGATGAACCAGTTGTCCAATACGGCCCATTTGTAATGAATTCAGAAGCTGAAATACAACAGGCTTATAATGATTACAGGAAAACTGAATTTGGAGGTTGGCCATGGCTTCGGAACGACCAGGTTCATCCTCGTTCAAAAGGCCGGTTTGCGAAATATAGTGATGGAACCGAAGAAAACAGGTAAATTGTGCACTTCCAGAGCATAACGAGTTGTGAACCGTTGAATCAACAATCGAATTATTATAAAAGATCAGAATAACTAACAATTCATCATCTGATAAATTATTGACTAATTTTGCCAAAGATTTCTACATTATGAAAATCTGATTCTATCTGTTTTCATATTAAGGCACCAGCATTCATACCTATTGATAAATTTTCAATCACCACGGAATGAGATTTCTATTTTTGATCGTTAAGTTTATATTCAGTATAATCAACCTTTTACCTTTTCGGATAAAATACATTTTATCGGATATCCTCGCACTTTTAATGAATCACGTTGTCGGTTATCGAAAGAAAGTAATTACCGAAAATCTGAACAAGTCGTTTCCAGAAAAGAATGCCACGCAGATAAAGTTTATCATCATGGGATTTTATCGTCACCTTACTGATCTTATTTTTGAAATCCTCAAACTTGCTTCACTTACTGAAACAGAACTATTCAGGCGGGTAACCGTTTCGGGTGAAGAAATTTTAACCAAACTGGCTGTCGAAAAAAAAGGCGTGGTAGTAGTAATGAGCCATAGCGGCAACTGGGAATGGACCAGCCAGCGTGTATGTTTCTCCGGCCGCAGTTTTGAATATGTTGGTGTTATTGCCAAGGAAGTCAGTGATCTGTACTTCGATCAGTATTTTACAGATATCAGGATGAAACTACAGAAAGGATACTCCGAAATAATTCCTTTCACACAAACAGCCAGGTACCTGGCAGCAATAAGACATAAAACCAGTATGCTGATCACCATTGCTGATCAAACGCCGCACAAGGACCAGATACAGTACCGCACTGATTTTATGAACCAGAATACAGGAGTTTTTCTTGGGCCTGAACGCATTGCTAAATCATTGAATTATGCAGTAGTTTTCTGTCATGTAAGCAAAACCGGAAGAGGTTTTTATCATATTGATTATGAACTTGTAACCGAGACCCCGAAGGAAGAAAAGCCTTACGAAATCACCAACAGGCATGTAAAAATGCTGGAAGGCGACATACGGAAACAACCTGAAATATGGCTTTGGTCGCACCGACGGTGGAAATATTAAATTGTGAATCGGTATCTGAATCCGATTAAATACCTTTTCCATATTGCCTCTTTCTTTGGTTCAGCATGTTTTTGAACTGAAATATCTCTAAATTAGCGGACAGATATAAATAGCAGAATATTTATATCAGGTTCGGCTCAGCAATTAACAATCAAACAGATAGCACAATTGGCAAAAGTAGCAGTA
>CAIWMA010000370.1 GCA_903913645.1 uncultured Bacteroidales bacterium
GCAATACTGATTAACAAGATGAGAATTGGCATCATAATTCCTATTGGCTTGATATCAGCCACATACATGATTAAAAAAAGTGCTATCGAAACTGCTCCGATAATGAGACCAGCCTTGAGAGCTGAAATGAAGAGTGATTTTTTTGTTTCCATATTTCAAATAATTTATTGGTTTGGTTAAGTGCAAAGATAAGAAACTTGGTTAAAAACCGTGAAAAAACCACAAGATGTTTTTTTGAACGCAAAAAGATGTACTTTTGCAGACGGGTAAGTCTTATACGACCAGCTCCTATTGACCTCCCCCAGGACAGGAATGTAGCAAGGGTAAATGGTTGAGCGGTGCGATATAAGTAGCTTACCCATTTTTTATGCCTGTACATTTCTTTTTAAGCATAGCATTCCTAAATAATCCCTGTTTCTTTTCCTGGAAAGGGGTCCATCTTTCTGGAGGAATATATGGGGTTATATTATCCTAAATAATTAGTCTGACACTAGTTAAAACATGCTAACTTTGCCATTGTCTAAATTCCCTGAACATCTTTTAAATAAATATTGTCTCCTATATGGCAATGTTTGTTGAAAAGGTTTGAAAAATGGATTAAAATCATTGAACATGGCTTTGCTTATTAAAATTTATCCTGACAATCCTAACGAACGACAGATGCGCACTGTTGTAGAATGCTTGCATGATGGGGGAATAATTGTATATCCTACTGATACAATTTATGGTATAGGCTGCGATATATTCAAAAGTAAGAGCGTTGAGAAAATTTGTGAATTAAGAGGGATAAAGCCAGGAAAAGCAATGTTTTCATTTATATGCTCTGATGTCAGCCAGTTGTCGGATTATTGCAAACCTATTGAAAATAATATTTTCAAAGCAATGAAAGCAAATCTTCCCGGACCTTTTACTTTTATTCTTAATGCTAGCAATAATGTTCCTCGGCACATTCAAAGCAAACGCAAAACGGTCGGAATCCGGATACCTGACAACCGTATAACTCTTGAAATTGTTCGATTGCTTGGAAACCCTATTATGTCTACATCCGTTCATGATGATGATGAAATCCTCGAATATACAACTGATCCAGAGCTGATCTATGAGAAATTTGCTAATAATGTGGATTTGGTAATTGATGCCGGAATTGGTGGAAATATCCCATCGACAGTGCTTGACTGTACAGATGGAGAAGTGATTATTACACGCGAAGGAAAAGGCGTGTTAAGGTATTAAGCTTGTTTTTAATATATTTTTAAATTCAATTCAAGGTCTTTTTCTGCGGATTTTGCTCATTATTATCCACTTAAATGGTAAAAAAGTATAGAAAACCATAAAGTTGTTTATACCCTATAAAGTGTAAATATCTGGATTTCAACAAGAAGTAATTTATTTTCAATTTTAGTTGCAGGATTGGGGGAAAGCTGTACCTTTGCACCCTCAAAATAATGAAAATGATTCGCTAGCTCAGCAGGTAGAGCACATCCCTTTTAAGGATGGGGTCTTGGGTTCGAATCCCAAGCGGATCACTTGGACACACGATA
>CAIWMA010000371.1 GCA_903913645.1 uncultured Bacteroidales bacterium
CGCTGCGCTCCCGAGTTCTTCAGCAGTTTCGTTCAGAACAGGAGCCATCATTTTACAAGGCATACACCAGGCAGCCCAGAAATCCACCAATGTAACACCGGTTTTCACCTGTGCCTGGAAATTTGCGTCGCTGAGTTGCTTAATTGCGACATGTGTTTCTTCTTCAGGAGTATTTTTTATCTTCCTGTAAGTGAAATACATGAACCCTAATAATCCTGCAAAAAGTAGCGTTGTTACAATTATGGTTATGGTCATCAGGCTAAAAATTAAGAATCAAGTTTTTAGATTTAGTATTAAACATTGCTGAATTCAGCATCAAGTATAGTACGGACCTGCGCCATCGATTGAATGCTAGAAGTTGCTTTAACCAGTTTCCCGTTTTTGTAATACATGGTAAAAGGGATTCCCATAAAATTTCTTACTTCAGGTACATTGCGGATTACGTGCGATTCAGGACTGTCGAATTCCATATCGACAAATTTAACTTTAGTGTACTGATCTTCCAGAAGTTCCATAATCCCGTAAACCGGGATACACATCGGGCCCATTCGGCCGCAGCAGATCATTACGTTTTCGTTTTCGCTGATAAATTTCTGATGAGCATCAGCAGTTTCAATATGTTGTAGATTTGTGTAAAGCATTTTTTTTAGATTTTGGGGGTTGATGATAGGGTGTTATGTATCACGATTTGATAATGGTGCAAAATTACATTTACATTGCTTTTAAAAATTATAATCAGGTTCTTTCTAAATAGTCTGTAAGTTGAGATTGAACAGCTTTATTGTTGAGATAGTTCTTACTTTTGCATTGCGAAAAGCCAGAAGTCGGAAGACGGATGACCGAAGCAATGATAGATATCTAATTAGCAGAAGATTATATCTCAGTTTTCTAAATTCCCATGATTATCAATAATAATTATAGGTTTGAAGAATTGTAAACTTAAGAAGTCTTCCGACTTCTGTCTTCTGGCCAAAATAGGTTTCAATTTAAAAACACCAAACTATTAAAACATCCATGAAAACATACTCAACGCTCGAAGATTGTGTACTTGGCGGACTTAGCGCTCCGTGTTTTGCAAATTTATTGCCTGAAGAAATTGCATTGGTTAGTGAAAGCAAAACTCAGGTATTATTCCGCAAAGGCGAGAGCCTTACCAAGCAGGGAGCCTTCGCATCCAGCGTATTATTTGTTGTTGAAGGATTGGTACGTCAGTATATTATTGGTGATACAAACCGCGATTTTAATCTTCGCATTATACGAAGCGGTGAATTTATAGGACTTTCGGCTGCTTTCAGTAAACATACCTATGATTATTCAACAGTTGCATTAAAAGAGACGCTGGCCTGCCTAATTGAAAAAGACGCTATTGCCGGACTTATAAAAAGCAACGGCAGTTTTGCCTATGGCCTTATTAACAGGTATTATGAAAATGACAGCTCTCTGTATGATACAATCCGTAGCATGATGTACAAGCAAATGCACGGGAGACTGGCTGATGTTTTGCTCTATCTCGATACGATGAAATACAACAACGAAAGCATCTTCGGTTACCTTTCTCGGAAAGAAATTGCCGATTTTGCAGGATTATCCACTGAAAGTACAGTCAAACTTCTTAAAGGATTCGAGCAGGACGGACTGATAAAACTTGTTGATAAGGATATTGAAGTGCTGAAACGGGAGAAATTAATAGAAATAAGCAAAAGAGGATAAAGTTGTTAATACAGCCAATCCTTTCTCCTAACTCATAATACCCTAACAGCCAACCCCCTAACAGCCTAAAAACCTAACAATCTTAAGCCTCCTCCCCTACAAATAATCCGCTTTCTCTCCACCTATATTCAGGAAAGGTTTAATCGCCCGGTTGTAAATTCCATGCACATAAGCTATTGCCATTCCGTAATTTGTAACCGGGATACCGGCATCAATGGCAGGTTTTAACCGGTTTATCAATTGCCTGCGGGTAATCATACAACCTCCGCATTGAACCACCAGTGCATAATCGTTAATATCGCGCTGAATCACGTTAAGACCAGCCACGGTATCATATTCAAGTTTTTTACCGGTAAAATTGCTCAGCCAGCGCGGAATTTTTACACGCCCGATATCGTCGCAGGAAACATGATGACTGCATGATTCAAGGATCAGGATC
>CAIWMA010000372.1 GCA_903913645.1 uncultured Bacteroidales bacterium
CCTAACTTAACCCATGTTTTCCCACCTTTAAAACCTGCAAGATCTTCTGCATAAATAATTGGGATAATTACTTTTCTTTGCTGGCACGCATCACAAATACTATCTGATAGTTAGCGGGTTTTTCCGCACGAATCTAAAAAAATACACACGCGAACGGAGGAATGGATTTAACCTGCCTTAAAAAACTGCTCAAACTTGGTTGAAAGTCTACCCTTGGCTGGCGCGCGTCTCCCGACGCGCGACGGTGTATATAAATTAACGCATACTCAACATTTTCACTTTAATCCATTCAACAATTGTGAAGGTAACAAAATACACTTCATCACCACCAACTGTTTTACATTTGTCGAACATTTGATGCAAGATAATTAAAATAATTATGCAAAGGTTGATGTTACCGTAACGCGTCGGGAGACGCGCGCCAGCTGAGGCGCCAGCGAGGGAGACGCGCGCCAGCGAAGGGAGTAAAGCAAATAAATTAATTCTAAACCGGACACTAGTGAATTCAAATACAATTTTAAAGGAAAAATAGTGGCGCTATTAAGCACCAAATGAATATTTTATATTTAACTTTACATATAATACTGCTGTTTTTTGTTGAGCTGAATTCAGAGTTTTATATCACACAGGTAAAATCGAAAATCCGTTATTAATAGTTGCCAAAAACAGAAGTGTCGCAAAAGTAATTTTTCGGTTGTTATTGTACATTATAGAAAATAAAATCTCATCGCTGTTTCCTTTTCAAATAAATATCATTCCAAGAAGTACTCTGTACGCTTGTAGGGTTCAAACCAGGAGTAATTTTCTAAAACCTATCTCAATGAAAAAAACTACAACTTTATTATGTGTGGCTGCTCTTTGCATTTGTACAATAACGAGAGGAGAAACCCCGGTTATCAGCATGACAACCTCAATGGCTGTTGGCTCCGCTTTCACAATTCAATTAACAACGAGTGTACCTAACACCGTGATACAGATTGACTTTGGCGATGGCAGCCTGGTTGACAAGACAATCAGCACTCGTTTTACACTAATTAGTGGAACTCTTGCGGGCTCTCAAATTGTAAAAATATATGGAACCGGCATTACAGAATTTATTTGTGCAGAAGACCAGCTAACAACATTGGATGTAACAAATTGCACTACATTAACTTTTCTCAGTTGCCAGTATAACCAGCTTACTAACCTTGATGTAACGAAAAATACAGCGTTATTAAATCTTTTGACTAAAAGTAACCAACTCACTGCTGTGGATGTAACAAATAATACCGCTTTAAATTATCTTGAATTTTCTTCCAATAAACTCACTTCTCTGGATATTAGTAAGAATACAGCGCTATTTCAGCTTGGTGTTGAAGGCAACCAGATCGCCTCCCTGGATTTGGGAAATCTCACATCATTGATGAATCTGTATTGCAATAGTAATCCACTTACCACCCTGGATGTAACAAAGAATACTTCATTACTACGGCTTTATTGCTGGGGAGATCAGCTTACTTCATTGGATGTAACAAAAAACACTTCATTACAAGAGCTGGGATGTGGGTTTAATAAAATCACTGCCCTTGATTTAAGTAAAAATGCAGCGCTAACTCTTCTTGATTGCAGCAATAACCAACTCACCACTTTGGATGTGAGCAAGAATTCGGCATTAGCATGGCTTTATTGCGACCACAACCAACTAACTGCTTTAGATGTATCTTTTAACTCATCCCTGCAAGGGCTGTATTGCCACCATAACCAACTTAATTCCATTGAAGTAACAAAAAATACCGCATTAAAATACATCTGTTGCCAAAACAACCAGATTACGTCTCTTAATCTAAAAAACAACACTGCACTTGCCGGTCTGTTATGCAGCTTTAATAAGCTCACTTCACTGGATATCAGCAAGAATGCTTCACTGGTGGATCTGTTTTGCGATAACAACCTGCTTAGTTCATTTACTACAAATGCTGCATTGGTTTCACTTCAGTGCCAATATAACCAATTGGCCGCTTTAAATTTATCGCTGAGTACTTCCTTATTAACCCTTTATTGCTTCAATAACAAACTCACTTCCCTTGATTTATCTAATAATACAAAACTTACTGATATTCAATGCGAAGAAAACCAGCTTACTACTTTAAATTTAGGCCAGAATGCTCTGATATCAACGCTTTATTGCAATAATAACAAACTAACTTTTGCAACTATGCCACTTAATAGGGTTCCCTACTGTAAGTATGCTCCACAGGAACGCATGCCAATTGCTGCGACATTGTACACAGGAGTTGAGTTTGACCTTAGTAGTCAGAATATTGAGGAATGGACAGTTTACACCTGGAAAACAAAAGGCGGCACCACACTTGAAACAGGAACCGATTACACACTTAACAACGGCAAAACTATATTCCTTAAAGCACAGGCCGACAGCGTTTACTGCGAAATGACCAATGGCTTGTTTGGTGATTTCCAGTTAGCTCCTTTATGCACAACCTATACGATGGTAAAGGATATCCCGGTTATGACTTTGGTAACCGAAAAACCCCTTGGTTCCACTTTTAATCTTTATTTGAAAGCAAGCGCACCCAATACCCAGGTACAAATTTACTTTGGCGATCGCAACCCGGTAATCCAAACTGTGGGTATTTCCGGCGCCTCAATTAGTGGTGCCATAGCGCTTCTGCAAGTAGTAAAAGTCAGTGGCTCAGGAATTACCTATTTATATTGCAATGGGAACGGACTCACCAGTCTGGATGTAACTCAAAATACAGAATTAGCAACGCTTTATTGCGACGATAATCAACTTACCATGCTGGATGTAAGCAAAAATACAGCACTGAAATCTCTTTCCTGCAGCTCTAACCAACTCACTTTTACCACGCTGCCGGTTAAGCAGATTTATTGGACAACTTATTATTATGCTCCCCAGAAACCAATTTCTATTGGTAAGTCATTAGCAACAGGCATTGATTTGGACCTTAGCAGCCAGCTTACTGTAAATGGGAATACCACCGTTTACACCTGGAAAACCAAAAGCGGCGCCACCCTTGTACCGGGTACCGACTATACCTTAACCAATGGCAGAACCGTATTCCTTAAATCCCAGGCCGACAGCGTGTACTGCGAAATGACCAATGCAACTTTCCCTCTTTTTGCCGGCGACGATGTGTTAAAAACAACCTTTACTAAAGTCAGTATTAACACAGGTATCGATAACGCCGATGCACCCGCTGTTCAGATATATACACTTAACAAAACGCTTTATATTGTTGCCCCATACAATGGGCAAGCCTCGGTTTACGATATAAACGGCAGGCTGGTAATGGCAAAGGAAATAACTTCCGGCACCAATTCCATAGCACTGCCAAAAGGCGGTGTTTACGTGGTAAAGCTTAGCGGGAACAGTACTCCCGTGGTTAAAAAGGTTTTTGCCGGGAATTGAAACCAGGCATTTGAAATGAGAATATTGATCAGATAGAAGAAATACTTTGCTTTATATATCTTCAATCGTAGAGAAAAATCAGCACAAAGAAACGGTAGTTTTACAAGAATAAATTCGCAAAATGAAAAGACAATCTACACTCATTTTAGCGCTTATCATTTGTTGCAGCGCTGCATTAAGCCAAACCCCGACAATAACCATGACAACCAAGTTGCCTGTTGGTGCTGATTTCAGATTTATCCTGGAAAGTTCAAATCCACTCATTCAAGTTGACTTTGGCAATGGAAATAAAATAAGTTATAACATAAGCACTTCTCCATTTACCGGATATCCTCCTGAGAATGCTTCCTTTCCTCTACCTAACCTGATTATCGGTAAGATTTCGGGCACTCAAACAGTTAAAATTTATGGTGCAGGTATTACCGCTTTTATTTGCAATGGAAATTATTGGTTTTATACTTATTCCGACTCAATTACCGGACTTGATGTTAGTAATTGCACAACATTAAAATGGCTTGATTGCAACAATAACCAACTCGGAACTGTAGATGTTACAAAAAATATTGATTTAGAAATATTTTTATGCTTCAAGAATCAACTTAAAACATTGGATGTAAGCAAAAATACAGCCTTATGGTATCTTAATTGCAACGGAAATAGTATTTCTAATTTGGATGTAGGTAAAAATATACTTCTCAAACAATTTGGATGCGGGAGCAATAAACTTAATATGCTGGATGTCAGCAAAAATGCAGCATTAACAGAATTAATATGTGTCGACAACCAGCTTACAAACCTTGATGTCACAAAAAACACTTCATTAATTAACCTTAACTGCGCCTACAACAAGCTTACAAGCCTGGATGTAAACCAAAATACTGTATTGGGGACAATTGAATGTTCGGCCAATCAACTTACAAATCTCGATGTTAGCAAACTAACAACTTCCCTGGGTGTACTCTCATGTGTTTCCAATAAACTTACAAACCTGGATGTAAGCCAAAATACTCAAATGTGGAAATTGTTTTGTTATGATAATAAACTTACTAACCTGGATGTAAGCAAGGATACTGCTTTACATATTCTTAACTGCAATGGAAATTTTCTTACTTCGCTTGATTTAAGCAAAAATAAAGCATTAACATCGTTGAGTTGTTCAGGTATGCTACTCACTTCTCTTGATGTAAGTCAAAATGTTAATTTAACAGAACTTATTTGCGTTGGCAATCAACTCAATTCATTGGATGTAAGCAAGAATACTGTTTTAATGACTTTCAGATGCTCTGACAACCGACTCACCAGCCTGGAACTTACAAGTAATACCGGGTTATGGGAGCTGGATTGCAGCAATAACCTGCTCTCCGGCATTGATGTCACTCATAATACCGGATTAGTTTTCTTATATTGCTGGAATAATAAACTCACCAGCATGGTGGTAAATGCTTCTTTGATAATAGCCATTTGCTATAATAACCAATTAACATTCGCCACATTGCCCCTAACAGGTGGTATTGTTGGCGCGCCACAAGCTCCAATTCCCATTGAAAAAACTTTGGGTGTTGGTGTACAACTAGACCTTAGCAGCCAGCTCACGGTAAATGGGAATACAACCGTTTACACCTGGAAAACCAAAAGCGGTACCACCCTTGTGCAGGGTACCGACTATTCCTTAACGGATGGTAAAACCGTATTCCTTAAATCCCAGGCCGACAGCGTGTACTGCGAAATGACCAATGCAACTTTCCCTTTATTTACCGGAAATGATGTATTAAAAACCACCTTTTCTAAAGTTTGCATTAACACAGGCATCGATAACATCAATACGCCCGCTGTTCAGATTTATGCCCGAAATAAAACGCTGTATATTGTTACACCCTGCAATGGGCAAGCCACGGTTTACGATATAAACGGCCGCCTGGCAGTGGCAAAGGAAATAACCACCGGCGCCAATACAATAGCCCTGCCAAAGGGCGGCGTTTACCTGGTAAGGCTTACAGGTAGCAAAATGCCTGTTATTAAAAAGGTATTTGCGGGGAATTAAAACAACGTTCACCTTAGGATAGGCCATGAAAAGGAAACTCCTATCTTCAGGCATCTTTCTGTAAAATTCCGGATGATCTCGAAAGAATAAACAAGAACTTTTGATTTATATTAACGAGTTAACCTCGGCTGGCACATGTCTCCCCGCTACCGCGCGAATCCTTTCGCGTGGTTCTATAAATTCAAAACTATAACATCATTAAGTAAGCCTTTTTCTCCACTGTAATCCTTTGCGCTACTATATACATAATCTTCGGGTCTAAATACCAGGCCTTCTTCTACCGGATTATAGTGAATATAATTTATTTTCTCAGCAATCACTTTATTGCTCCACAATTCGATTGGTTTATTATCATGCCTCCAGAATTGGTACTTATTTACATTTGAACTTTGCTCAG
>CAIWMA010000373.1 GCA_903913645.1 uncultured Bacteroidales bacterium
CTGGTTTTTCTCTTCATATTGAGCCCGCAGCTCACGGTTTTTGTTTTAATAGTATTACCGATTTCTGGATTTATAATTGGCAGAATAGGCCGGTCGCTGCGTCGTACTTCCGATAAAGTACAATCAAAAATGGGCAGTTTGGTTTCGCTGATCGAAGAAACCATTTCAGGACTCAGGATCATCAAAGCCTTTAATGCCATTGATTTCAGTTATAATAATTTTTCTAAGACCAACGCAGAATATGCCAAAATTGCAACGCGGATGATCCGTAAGCGCGACCTGGCTTCTCCACTCAGCGAGTTTTTAGGAATTCTCGTTACAGCAATCATCTTATGGTATGGAGGTCGCCTGATCCTGGCGCATGATAATTCGCTTGATGCCACTCTTTTTATTGTTTATCTGGGAGTTTTTTCGCAGATCCTGCCGCCCGCAAAAGATATTTCGCAGGCAGCAGCTTACATCCAGAAAGGAGCCTCTTCCCTCGACCGTATCGATTATATTCTGAATGCTGAGGAAGTTATTACTGAAAAAGCCGATCCAATCCATATCACCGACCTTGAACATAATATCGAATACCGTAATGTGGCGTTTAAATACAATACCGAACCTGTTTTAACTGATATCAACCTTATTGTTCCGAAAGGAAAAACAATTGCATTGGTCGGACCTTCAGGCGGAGGTAAATCGACCATGGTCGATCTTTTGCCGCGTTTTTATGATATCACTGGCGGGCAATTGCTGATTGACGGTCACGATGTGCGTGATATTGCCATTGCCGACGTTCGCGGACTGATGGGAATTGTAAACCAGGAAACCATTCTTTTCAACGGTTCGGTTTACGACAACATTTCGTTCGGCATGAAGAATGTAACGATGGAAAAAGTGATTTCTGCAGCCAAGGTTGCCAATGCGCACGAATTTATTGAGAAACTTGATCATGGTTATGATACCAATATAGGCGACCGCGGGCTAAAACTTTCGGGCGGCCAGCGTCAGCGCATCAGTATAGCACGGGCCGTTTTGAAAAATCCGCCGGTACTTATTCTCGATGAAGCCACATCTGCACTGGATACCGAAAGTGAACGACTGGTTCAGGATGCATTGGTTAAACTGATGGAAAACCGAACATCGGTGGTAATCGCCCACCGACTTTCGACCATTCAGCATGCCGATGAAATTATTGTACTGAATGCCGGCCAGATTGTACAGCGTGGTAACCACCAGGAATTAATAGCCAAAGAAGGAATTTACAAGAAACTGTGCGAAATGCAGTCATTTTCCTGATGCATTAAATGCAAATCTATCAGGAAGCTTCATTACAAGGGAGTGATAGCTTGATATTTTTAAAAATTAATTTATCCATGAAGACTTTCAAATATCTGACATTCAGTTTAGTCATTATACTCTTTGCTGGTATATTAGCAAGTTTCCTAAAAAAGGGAAGCAGTGTTTATTTCGTTTATCCCGATGGAAATACCAAAGCTCTTATTATGAGCTATGATGATGGAACTATTGATGATATTAAACTAATCAGATTATTTGATGAAAATAAAATTACGGGGACATTCAATTTAAACTCAGGGCTCCTGGGAACCACGCAGGTATGGCCTCAAAAGAATGCAGATACACTTGTTTATAAATATTTACCCAAAGATTCGTTGCTGTCAATATATAAAAATCATGAAATAGCAGCCCATAGCTTAACCCACAAGGATTTTAAAAACCTGAAGGATGATGAGATTTTATATGAGGTTGAAACGGATATCGCTAACCTCAACAGGCTAACAAAAAGGAAGATTCTTAGCATGGCTTATCCCTTTGGGAATTCAAATCCGCATATTGCAAAATTAATCAGCAACACTGGTCTTACCAATGCAAGAACAGTAGGCGACACTTATACGTTTAATTTACCCGACACTTTATTATTATGGCGCCCGACTTGTCACGACAGCAAAGCATTAGGGTTATTAGATGATTATATTTCGCTAAACAATAATAAGCTCTCGGTGTTCCTTGTCTGGGGGCATTCCTGGGAGTTTAAGGATGTACAAAGATGGAATGACATTAGTAAATTCTGCAAAAAAATTGGCAACCGAAAAGATATCTGGTATGTAGGATGCGCAGAATTTGTTGACTACCAACTGGGATTAAAAGCACTTATAAAAACCAATGGATCAATTCTAAATCCCAAAGAAAATAGACAAGTCTGGTTCAAACAGGATGGCCTTTTGAAAGTTCTCAAACCTGGCGAGAAGATAAACATAAAAATGAATTAGGGCTTTTACCAGAAGGTGCCAGCTTCCGGAATGGTATAGCCAAACAGCAGATAGAGAAAGATCTGTGTCGGAATTGAATAGTGATACTAATGCTGATTTAAAAATCATTTTATGATTAATACGTTAAATAAAAAAATAAAAGCACTTTCTGCTGAGTTCGCACCTGGTATTATACAGATCCGCAGGCACTTGCACGCTAATCCAGAGTTGTCGGAAAAGGAATTTAACACAGCTGATTTTATCTGCAAAACGCTGGACGAATTCGGGGTTACCTATATGAGAAATGTTGGGGGGAATGGTATTGTCGCAAAAATCGAAGGCCAGCAACCGCAAACTGCAACACTTGCGCTTCGTGCGGATATGGACGCATTGCCAATTAATGAATTGAATGAATGTGAGTATAAATCGCTGAATCCTGGCGTAATGCATGCCTGTGGTCACGATGTTCATATGTCCTCTTTACTAGGGACAACGAAGATATTGAATGAATTGAGGAATGAATTCGAAGGTACGATCCGTCTTATTTTTCAACCTTCGGAAGAGAAATTTCCAGGTGGCGCTTTGGCTATGATCAAAGATGGTGTATTGGAAAATCCCGTTCCGGAACGCATTTTAGGCCAGCATGTTTTGCCAACCCTCGAAGCCGGCAAAGTTGGCTTTAAATCCGGGAAATACATGGCTTCGACCGATGAAGTTTACCTTACAATTAAAGGTCGTGGAGGACATTCCGCCACGCCTGATCTCAATACCGATACCGTTTTAATTGCATCTCATATTATTGTTGCGCTTCAGCAGGTCGTAAGCCGAATGGCACCTCCGGGAGTTCCCACTGTGCTTTCATTTGGCCGGGTGATAGCCGATGGACGCACCAACATCATTCCTTCGGAAGTAAAGATCGACGGTACTTTCCGTACTTTCGACGAAGTATGGCGGGCACGTGCCCACGAAAAAATTACCATGATTGCCAAAGGCATGGCCGAAAGCATGGGCGGCACCTGCGATGTATTTATCGATCACGGATACCCGTTCCTGGTAAATGATGACCTGGCTACCTCAGAAGCCAAAGCTTTGGCGCAGCAATACCTGGGACCCGAAAATGTGGTAGAACTTGAACAACGAATGACAGCCGAAGATTTTGCTTATTATACACAGATTATTCCGGCTTGTTTTTACCGCCTGGGTGTTAAAAATCCTGAATGGTCAACCATCCGCAACCTTCATACACCTGAATTTGATGCCGATGAGCGTAGCCTCGAAAC
>CAIWMA010000374.1 GCA_903913645.1 uncultured Bacteroidales bacterium
ATGTCGTTAATCTCAGCGGATACCTCATACATACCGTAGGTTGGAGTAAAGGTAAGGGCTTTATCTTTTCCGGGATTGCAGAAAATACGAAACGTTAAATCAATTATTTCGTCGCTGCCGTTGCCGACAAAAATGGTTGAAACAGGAACTGATTTTATTTCGCTCAGCTTTGTCTTTAATTCCTTCTGGTGAGGATCCGGGTAGCGGTTGAGTTCGCCAAACGGATTTTCGTTGGCATCTAAAAACACACCGTCTGTTCCCGAAAATTCATCACGGGCGCTGGAATAAGGTTTTAATGAAAGGATATTCTTGCGGACCAGTTTATTTATTTCGGATTTCTGCATAATTATTTAATTAAATTTCAAAATCGCTTTTCATCTAATCGTAGATCGTCAATCTTCATTCGTCAATCTCAATGTAACCGCGTTCTTGTGTGCAAACAGTTGTTCTGCTTCGGCCATCAGTTCAATAGAAGGGCCGATATTCCGGATGCCTTCTTTCGTGAGTTCCTGGAAAGTGATTTTAGTGACAAAACTATCAAGTGAAACACCGCTATAGCTACGTGCGTATCCATTTGTTGGCAAAGTGTGGTTGGTTCCGCTGGCATAATCGCCTGCACTTTCGCAGCTGTATTTCCCAAGGAAAACCGAACCTGCTTTTGAAACTTGAGGAATCAGATTTCGAGCATTATTCACTGCCAGGATCAAGTGTTCGGGAGCATACATATTGCTGAATTCAACACATTCGGTTATAGTTTCCAGAACAATTGCCTTGCTGTTTCCAATGGCTTTTTCTGCAATTTCCTTACGTGGCAGTGCCTGCAGCTGTTGATTTAATTCAGAAAGTATTTTGTTGGCAATTATTTCGTTATCCGAAAGTAAAATCACCTGGCTGTCGATTCCATGTTCGGCCTGTGAAAGTAAATCGGCTGCTACAAATGCAGGATTGCAGCTGTTATCGGCGATAATAAGAACTTCACTTGGACCAGCCGGCATATCAATAGCTATGCCCATTTGCTGTGCAGACTGCTTTGCTGCGGTTACATATTGGTTTCCAGGGCCAAATATTTTATCAACTTTAGGAATACTTTCCGTTCCTAATGCCATGGCTGCAATAGCCTGAATTCCGCCAATGCTAAAAACAGAAGTAATTCCAACCAGTCCGGCTGTGTGTAATATTGCCGGGTTGATTTCTCCGTTTTTATCAGGTGGCGTGCAAAGTAATATATTCTTGCAACCTGCCAACCTAGCCGGAATCCCCAGCATCAAAACCGTCGAAAACAAAGGAGCTGTACCACCCGGAATATAAATTCCAACGGTTTCAATTCCACGGCTTTCGCGCCAGCATTCGACACCTTTTGTGGTTTCTATAGTTTTGGGAGTTTCGGCTTGAGCAGAATGGAATTTTTCAATATTGCCTTTTGCTAGCAGGATGGCTGCTTTAAGTTCAGAAGGAATTTTTTCGGAAGCTTCTCCAACAGCTTTTTGAGGCACAGCAAACGATTCCAACTTAACTTTGTCGAAAAGGGCACTGTATTTCCGCACAGCGGTATCACCATCTTTTTGTATTTCCGAAAAAACCTGATTCACAAGACCGGTGAGTGAAACCTGTTCTGCTGAAGGCCTTTGCGAAAGCTTTTCCCAGCCTGATCTGTTTGGATTTATATATTTTTCCATTTTATTCAATTGTTTTGATCTTTTTCATTCTTCCCGGCCTAAAGGCCGGGGCAATAAATGCCTGAAGGTTGGTTTTGTAGAATCTGATGCTTTAATGCTTCTTCTCATCAAATATCCGACATCTAACATCCGACATTCAATATTTAAAGCACCATTTTCTCAATAGGAATTACAAGAATTCCCTGGGCACCCAAGGCCTGAAGCTGGTCAATAATATCCCAGAATTGATCCTCCTTTACTACCGAGTGAATACTGCTCCAGCCTTCTTCGACCAGGGGCAATACAGTTGGCGATTTCATGCCTGGTAAAATGGAAGTAATCTGAGCAATGGCACTGTTCGGAGCATTGAGCAGGATATATTTGTTTTCGGATGAATTTCTTACAGCTTTAATTCTGAAAAGGAGCTTGTCCAGAATTTGTTGTTTTTCACAGTCCAGGTTTTTGTTGGAGATCAAAACTGCTTCGCTCTTAAAAATAACTTCTGCTTCTTTCAGCCCATTCATCACAAGTGTGCTGCCGGTGCTTACGATATCGAAGATAGCGTCAGCTAACCCAATACCAGTAGCTATTTCAACGCTTCCACCAATTTCTTCAATTTCCACCCTGATGTTTTTCTCGTCGAAAAACTTCTTCAGGATTTTCGGATAACTGGTGGCAATCTTTTTATTATTGAAATAGGTTAAGCCGGTATACTTTTCGTCTCTTGGAATCGCTAAGGAAAGTTTGCAATTGGCAAACCCCAGTTTTTCGACGGTTGTCACATCCTTTTGTTTTTCCCACACTTCGTTTTCGCCCAAAATACCGATATCCGCCACGCCTTGTTCCACATATTGAGGAATATCGTCGTCGCGCAGAAACAGCACTTCGATAGGGAAATTTTTAGCTTCGGTTTTTAGCTTGCGATCGCCATTGGAGAGTTTGATGCCACATTCTTTTAAGAGTTCCAGCGATTTTTCGCTCAGCCGGCCTGATTTCTGAATTGCAATTTTTAATTTACTCATGCTTATTGTTAGTTAATGCTGAGTAAACGGTGGGAGGGTAGTTAAAACAAAAAAACCCGGCTGTTTACTCAGACGGGTTTCGAAATATTTTACAAATTACAAATATCACTTACTCCATGCCTGAGATGGTATGCAGATGATGATGGTGTAATAGGATAAAGTTCATTTTTTTAGTTTGATGATGCAAAAGTAGGCAAAATAATTAACGTGGACAACAATTATTTAAGATGAATGAGAATCAAAGTTATGATTGCCGGCAATGCCTGGACAAAAAAGATCCTTTTCGAAGCTGTTAAAGCGCCATAAATGCCTGCAATACTAACGCAACTTAAAAAGAATACGGAAATATAAAAACTCCACAAATCATTGGTTATGAATAATGTCCAGATCAGCCCGGCAGCCAGAAAACCATTGTAAAGTCCCTGGTTTGCTGCCAGCACTTTAGTAGGTTTGAAAAGGTTGGGGGGAAGCATCTTAAATACCTCTTTCCCTTTGGTTTCCCATGCAAACATTTCCAGCCATAAGAAGTATAAATGCTCCAGAGCCACAATAACAATCAAAATTATCCCGATAGTTTTCATATAGAGGTTTAAAACAGTTAAGAACAACAGTAAACGGAACTATGTTCAACCTTTCTATAAAGTATTAATAAATATTTGCGTGCTTTTCCAGACTTGAAAACAGCAGTAATAAAGTATATCAGTTGACGTTTTCTCAACCAAGTTTTAAAAAGTGATTGGCTAAACATCCGAAATGCAACTATATCCTTTATCACTGCTATATTTCTAATCCATTTGAGGTTTTAATTTTTCCGTTAGAATCTTACTTTAATATTTCCGAAAAATTCTCTTCCAGGTCCTGGTTGATAGGAATTGCCATCCGGATCAGGCTCAGTAAATGCCATATAATTCGCATTGGTGAAATTTCGGGCCGATAAACTGCATTCGCCTTTTAGTTTCCACAAATTCCAATTGTACGCAACACGGGCATGGTATAGGTTAAATCCATCCTGCCAGTTTTGATAAATGCTTGGATCCAGTTCGCCGGCGTAGGCTTTTGCGTCAGTATATATAGCCCATTTTGACTGGAATTCAGTTCCTAAACTTATTGTAACGTGTTTGTTGATTTTGTAAACAGCTTCAGCAAAAAGCTGGTGCTTAGGTGAATTTGGCAAATATTGTCCGGCAGCCGGTGGAGTTGTCAATACATACGCGGGATCGGTATACACTGGATCGACGGTTGCCGAAGAGTATTTATAATCGGCATAGGTATATGCAATTTGCAAGCTCAGGTTCTCAAGGAAATTGTATGTGAAAGCTGTTTCTAACCCAATCCGTTTGCTGTTTCCTGCATTACCGTAAAACACTTCCTGGTTTCCGCGACCGCTTTGTTTGAAACGGAAGAAGTCGTTTTTGGTTTTCATACTAAAACCGGTAATTTCATAGTTAAGTTTTTCGCCAAGGAAACCGCGTGATCCAATTTCAAAACTATTGGAAGTTGCCGGAACCAGATGAGTATTGAATCCACTATATCCTTCAGGGTTGCTTGCTAATTCTTCGGTCGACGGAGGCATAAATCCCTGGCTCCAGTTGGCAAAAACAGTGGCAACATGTGAAAAAGAATAACTTGCTCCCAGGCGGGAAGAAAACTGGGTATAATTTTTGGAGACTTTTGCCGAAGCCAATCCCAGCATTTTGTCAGTCAACTCATTGTTCATGCCATCATATCGAACACTTCCCATCACATTGAACTTTGCGATTTCGAGGTTGTACAAACCAAATACACCAATACTTCGCTGCGCAATAACCTGGTTTGCCAATAAAACATCAGTTTCAATATTAGTTTCATCTATACTCTCAACCCGGTCGGGATTGCCGGCACTCTGGAGTTTGTACATGTTGATATTCTGCCATTTCAAATCAGTGCCTAAACTGATGTTGTTTTTTATCTTTCCGCTGGTAAGGTGAAGATTATATTGAGCACTTACTCCGGGAACAGCATAGGTTCTGTATTCAGCAGCCCGGTTGCTTGTTTCCTTATAGTTCCACAATCGGAGGAATGAAGAAACCTGGATATCCTGCTTTTCATTGATTTTATACGTTCCCAGCAATCCAATAGTTGTACGGTTCGATTTCTGGTACTCATTGAATGGACAAGCATCCGGATTTGCCTGTAATGGATTACTTAGTTGATCAATGCTCAAGCCTTCAGGGTTTTGCTGAAAATAGTCAGTATGGGAAATAATTTGAGTAACCGACAGTTTCTTCGACGGGCGGTAATTTACTTTTTCATAAAGCTTGTTGCTCCAGAAAGCCTGGTGAGCGCGGTATCCGTCACCATTACTCCTCGAATAACTAATGCGATAATCCATATCATTTTTAGTTCCATCAAGTTGTACCAGGGATTTTGTAAACCCATGTGATCCAAATGTCTGGCTTAATTCCCCTCCGATTGGATTAGGACCGCCGTTATTGGTGAATATATTTATTACACCGGCAGCAGCACCACCACCATATAATCCGGCAGCAGGTCCCCGCATGACCTCAATTTTTTTCACTGTTGCCCAATCCACATCGTACAAATCAGGGGCAAAGCCCGAAGGGTCATTTACCGGAATCCCATCTATGATTACCCCGATTCCACGCAGACCGCGTTCGGTAAGAATACCTTGCCCGCGAATAGATACGTGAACTCGTTCCCCATCATGCTGATTATCGATCCGGACTCCGGGGACCAGCCGCAAAACTTCTTCAATGCCAATAGATTTAGGCATATTAATAAGACTCCTTGATGTAACAAGGGATACTGATCCTGTATTATTCTTCAGTAAAACAGGTACCCGGTTAGCAGTAATTACAACTTCTCCAAGGTTAATTGTTTTAATTGTATCTGGATTTTCATTTTGTCCAAATAGAAAACCACCCGTGCACATTACAAGTGCAACAAAAAATAGCTTTAGTTTCATTTTAGTGTATATTATGTATTTAAAGTGGTGTTTTCCATATAATTTAGTTCCAGCAACTTCATGCAGGAATTTAACATTACCTGAAAATGCCATTAATTTGAAATCCGGGAAATAACTCTGATGGCTGAATTCTATGCCAAAACATGGAATTTCTAATAAAGAATCCTGCAAGAATGAATATGAATTTGTTATTTAGCTCAGCCTGGATTATGCTGATTTCGGAGGAGGAAAGAGGGTACTGATAATATTAGATGTATAAAGATTGCCGATATTTGAAAATGTCAATTCTATAGGATATACCTTTTTGGGGATTGTAAATTGCTCAAAGTAAAAGCTAAAATTTTGCTTAAATCTTTTCTCTGATTCCTTCTTTGTATTATGCGTTTTGTCGAAACCAGCAATAAGCTGTTTTTCTTTTTTGTCATTCAAACAGTAATAGTATCTTTTGCCGGGAAGATTTTTAATTTTCACAACATCATACATTTCGCCTTTATAGCGGAATTCTTTATTGGGTTTAATCCAGCAAATACCTTGATCGTTATCCGCAGGGACAATAATCAGAGCAAGGTCTTCATTTTTCGAACCAGCCTCAATTTCTTCCTCAATTTCGTTTTGAATATTAGTTTGTAAAATGCTAAACCACAGGTAATAACCTCCAATATTATATAGGAATATACAGAGTATACCAACAGAAATCAGCTTTTTCATTATTTTGAATAAGTTCCTGAAAAGAATATCGCCAGAGAAATTCACACTTTAGGTTAAAACTAAAAGCAAATATATGATGTATTTATAAATGTCGGAGCATCTTACTTTATTTAAGTAACCTGTTTGAGCCTTTTTTGGGTATTTATTGACAGGATTTGATTATTATACAACTCTAAAATAGTTTCTCTTGCTAACTCCGGAAACGAAAAAAGCTGATCAAGAAGACCAGCTTTTTCGTATTATTTAATACTATTTAAAAAATCTAGAGCGGAAGAAAACTTGTGCCTGATTTGTTATTCCTTTGCCAATCAACACGGTAGCGGGCAGGGCAATCGTCGCCAGTGATAGGTTCATTGTTAACGGTGAACCCAAAAGTAAGTGTGGCACTCTTATTATCCGAAGGGATCTGGTGGATTTTAATTCCTGAAGTAGCGTCCCAATCGCAAGTCTGTTTACAAACCATGGATTGTGAAATTTGTGTGAAGAATTCTTCATCCTGCCTGTTGATTCCCCATGTTACTAAATTCTGGTAGTTCCCGGCAGAACCGAATCCATCAATAGTCATAATGAATTTTCCTGGGGTACCGGTATAGGTGACCTGGCGAGCTACATTCCAGGTCCGGGTGGCACCTTTGTCAAATATGGCTTGCATTGATCCGCTTATTCTTTCAACATAGGAACTAATTATAGTTCCAACTTGCCAGCGATGTCCGCCATTAACATTTACGAAGGTTTTGGTTCCGTTTAGTTTCACTGATTTGCCAGTAGCAACGCGGGTGACAGTAAAATCAACATATTTGTAAATAACAGTTGCACCTGCTTGTTCCCAATGTGTACCAGCCTTCTTTTTAATTTCGATTTTACCGGTGCGATTACGCTTGCCGTTGCATGTCAGCCCGTTGTAGGTTATATATATTGTAATGCTGTCATTTATTTTTGCTGAAGAATCAATAGTTGCATTACAAGGTAACCAGGCAGTCGATTTTAATCCACTTCCATTGTTCGACAATACGGAAGTGATATCACCTTCAGCGTCATTCAAAATATTTTCGACGTTATTTTCATCTACCGATAGCTGCTCAAGTGATGAAGGATCAGCTATACCTTGACTGAGATCACTCTTGGCACAGGATGCGAATGTGAGAGCAATTGCAGATACCAGAATAAATACTAGGTTCGAGAACTTTTTCGTTTTCATGATCGTTTGTGTTTAGTTTATTTTTTTAATTGAGTTAGTAACTGTTTACGTTAATAGTACACTCAAGCTGTTTTTTACCCTGATGGAATTTTGAATTATTTTAAAATTATTTTGTATAAAAATGAAAACCTGCGTTTTATATTCGTTTTCAAAATCTATTTTCGAGGCAACACGACTATACGAAATCCTGAAACAAAAAATCTATTTCACCGTTTCTTTTTTCTCACTTACTCCACATGCCCCGAAAAACCCCATGGCCCCTGTACTTATATTTGTTGGAAGGTTAGCCGAGGCAGTATTGAAATACCCGCCTTGCCAAGTGGTTTCCAGCATTAATGCACGTAAAAATGCCGCATGTTCGGCGGTTAAGGAATACCTGCGTTCGGTAATTACAGTACCTGATGGAAAGGTAACTTTCTCGAGGTTAGGCGCAAAAAGTTCACTCACGTCCAGTGTTGGCAAAGTATAATAAAAGATTAATGCCTTGCACGAATCAGGATTTGCTTGTTCATATCCCGGCGCCGCTGACCAGTCGAGCTGAAGTTCGTACCTGGCAGACAGCAATGGGTTATAAGGGAATGGCACTTTAATAAGGCGATATTTGTTGTCGGCTTCATCTTTTTGGTAGCCGATAAAACCAAATTGATTTACTGGGGGAGCCAATACAGATTTTGATGTATAATTCCGGTTTCCCGAAGTGATCAGCAACGAATAGGTTTCGTTTCGGATTCCAATAAATGCTTTATCCGAAAGATAAGTTCCCTGATGTAAAGGGTCTTCATGAAAAGTATGTGTTAACAAGTTCGATGAAACCAATACTGTAGCTCCATTTACCGGTTCTGGCTTGCCGTTGAGTGCTGTTACCGGTTTCATTATAGTTATACTCTGCACTTTCAACTCGTTGGTTATAATTCCATCGACAACAATAAAATCGTTATCGGCCTGCTGTAATTCCCAATCCGATTTCTCCTCGCACGAAACAAGCAGCATCAGCAGAAAAAGGTATGTCAGCAGTCTTTTCATCAGAAACGGAATGTATAGTTTAGAGATGGAATGGCACCGGCAACAGACATTGAAGTTATTATGCGTTCAACATCGCCTTCGAGATTTGCAGGAACCACAATGTTTTCATTATCGTCAGATATTTTATTGAAGTTGATCGAAAAAGGATTATGCCTGCCATAAGCGTTATAAACAGTCAGTACGAGGCTGTGCTGAAATCTTTTTTCCGGCTTACTGAGCGTATATGAAACCGATAAATCCAGGCGATGATAGTCCGGATACCTGTCATTATTCTTTTCGCCATATACCGGAACCGAATACCCGTTAACATAGTAAAACCCTGTTGGCGAACTGAACGGTGCCCCTGTAAGATACATCCAGTGTGATGAGAAACTCCAGTGTTTGCTGGTTGCATACGATAAAGTTATGCTGAAATTGTGTGGCCGGTCGTATGCCGCAGGAAAAACATTTCCATTATTCACATCTGCAATTTGTTTCATCGATCGCGAATATGCATAACTGATCCAACCGGTTAACTTCCCTGTATTTTTTCGCAACTGCGCTTCCAGGCCATACGACCAGCCAGTACCAAACCTGAGTTCACCCTCAATTAGCTGATTGATCAGCATATTTGGATGATCTTTGTAGTCAACCTGGTTATAAAGCCGTTTGTAATAAGCATCAACAGAAAAATCATACTCACGGTGAAACACTTTGCTGAAAAAGCCCAGCGAAAACTGATCAGCTTTTTGCGGTTGAATATTTGGCCCGCACGGAGCCCAAACATCTAGCGAAGTAAACGGGCTGGTTGAATTACTCAGTACCTGCAAATGCTGCACATTATGATTGTAATTGGCATGAAGCGATGAGTTTTCGTTGATGGCATATTTCAGGCTGATACGTGGCTCAAAGTTCAGGAAGCTTTTATAAATCGTATTTTTTGCCACCTCTATAGTGTCAATAACAGTGTGATTGGCATCAAAAAAGTAAACGGAAGTAGGGCCAACATCATTCCAGCGGGAAATTCTCAGCCCATAACGGGCAAAGAGTTTTTGCCCGAATTGTTGCTCTATACTTGCATAAATGGCAAATTCAGTGGATTGATACTGGGCCAGGCTTGCAGGTATTTCGTCGTTCGAGAAATACATTTTACCCGGATTGCTTTTATGCCCGTTGATCTCAAAACCGGTCTTAATGGTGTTCCCTGGATTCAAAAACCAGGAGAAATCTGTTTTAATAGTTGCATTCGAAATGGAGGAAGTCCAGTATGTACTTAGTTCCTTCGAGAGATCGAGGTAATAGTTATACCGGCTGATGTAAGCTGTAGTATTTGAAAAAAGGCGACTGTTGAAAACATGATTCCAGCGTAATGTACTGGCGACATTCTTCCAGCTTATTCCAAAAGTATTTGTATTCAGATTGTTATATCGGTTAAACTCATCGTTGCCTTTAAAAGCTGTAAGAAATAGCCTGTTATTATCATTCAGCCGTACATTGAATTTGGCGTTAATGTCGTAAAAATTGAATTTGTAAGTGCGTTGATCATCAGTTGAGAACTGCAGCCAGTTGAGGTTCGAGATGCGGCCCGAAACAAGGAATGAACTTTTTTCTTTCAGAATAGGTCCTTCGAGCGTAAGGTCGGTTGTGTAAGGGCCGATGTTACCCGAAATGCCAATCCGTTTCATGTTTCCTTCTCTGGCACGCATATCCACCACCGACGAAAGCCGCCCGCCGTAATTGGCAGGAAAATCGCCTTTGTAAACCACCACATCTTTGATGGCATCCGGAGCCAGTGCTGAAAAGAAACCAAAAAGGTGCGATGGATTGTATATCGGCGCTTCGTCGATCAGCAACAGGTTCTGATCACTGTTACCGCCACGGACATAATAGAAGGATGAACCGTCGCCGAAAGTAAGAATTCCGGGAACATTCTGTAGTGTTTTGAGTACATCTACATTTCCCGCAAAACCAGGGATTTGTTTCAACACTGCGGGTGAAAAGTGCATATCACCCGTTTGATTTAAACGTTTGCTATCTGCATCGGGATCCGACGTTATGACCACAGCATTCATTTCGACCGCGGCAAGTTGCAGTTCGATTGTTGAATTAATATTTTTATTCAAAGTAATATCCTGTGAAACAGAAGAATATCCGATATAGGAATCAGTGATTTTGTATTCTCCCATTGGCAACGACAAGGAATAAAATCCATAAGCATTGGTTGTGGTTCCCTGCATGGAAGCCATATCGTACACATTGGCGCCAATTATAACTTCTCCGGTAGATTTATCCCTTACTGTTCCACTGATGGTATATTTGCGAAGTTGTTTTGACGGAACATTCTGTATAAGAGGATTTTCCTGCTTTGAGAGCTTAAGGATCACCTGCTTTTCCGAAAGTATATAGTCGATTCCATTGGCGGTAAACACCATTTCCAAAACTTTGGATAACGAAATGTTAGTTGCGTTTAGCGAAATCTTTTTATCGATAGGAATGGATTGCGGATTGTAGGAAAACAGGATATTCCCTTTTTTGGCGATCTGCTCAATAACTTCTCCGAGAGGTTTATTTTTAGCTTTAATGGTAATTTTCTGATCCAGGTTTTGTCCAAAAGCAACACAGCCCGCGATCAAAAGCAGACAAGTACACAAGGTCCGGTAAGCAATTTTTCGGCTGTTCAACTCAGTTTTAATTGTCAGTTTGATGCATGAGTTTCGTTATATTTCATCTACTAAAGGCACAAAAGTATCCTTTTGATGGCTTAAAATTATTTCAATTTATACATTATTCCGAATCTGAATCCGGATTCCAGGATTCGCTGACTGCCATTTGACTCTGAGAATGAAATCATCTTATGAACTTTGAAATAAGGATTTAAAAAAGCAGATATGCCCGATTTCGAATCATATTTCAGGCCTAATCCGAGTACAGATCCTATTCCGCCCTGACTGCCGATAGGATTTGAAACAGTGGGATCAAAATCCAGGTCCATGCCGCCATTAATAAAGCAGAATTTCAGAAAATTCACCCGGACTGTCAGTGGTATGCTTATCAGCGAATATTTTATATCGTAAGGTGTATTGTCGGTATCCGGTGGCACATTAGGATGAATGGTCATGATGTAATGAGCGTACTCAATGCCGGTCTCAAAATCAAAGGTTTTATTGAACGAATATATATAGTTTATGCCTAAAGCATAGAAACCATTCCCAGTATAACTTGCTGCACCTTTAGCAGATGTTAGTCCGTCAGCGCTGCCAAGAGAAGAAAGTGTTATTCCGATTTTCCCTTTGCCGGACTGACTTTTAGGTTCCTGGGAATAAGAAAGTAGTGTTAAAACAGAACATAGAATAAGTAAAATTATTTTATTCATAAATGATATTTTTAAATTGGGATGCCAGTGCTTGAAAGTATATCGGGCTAATTTTCAAATGATTAAGAGAAATAATTCATTTTACCCCGATTATTTGCAACTCTTTCCTGAAATTTCAATGGTTTTTCCATTCTGTTTTACTTGCAGATCAAGAGTTTCTTTTATTACTTGTAAAACTGATTGAAGCGATTGCCCGTTAAAAGAAGCCGTAACACGGCATTCGGCCAAAGCATTGTCGGCAAGGGTAACCGGGGTTTGATAAACACTTTGAAGAGTATTAACAACCTGAGCCAGTGTTTCGTTATCGAATACCAGCACTTTGGTTTTCCATGCCATATAATTCGGATCGGTATTAGTCGATTTGCTGATCAGATTCTGCTCTGCTGTAAGCACAGCTTTTTCGCCCGGAACAAGTACTATATTGTCTTTCGGATGTGCGTTAAAATAAGCTGATACTTTCCCGCTTGTCAGGACCACTTCCATATTTCCGGTGGAAGCATGTGTGTTTACATTGAACTGAGTTCCTATTACTTCTACATTCGCATCTCCATAAGAAACTATAAAAGGTTTTGTTTTGTCATGTGTTACTTTGAAGTATGCTTCGCCTATCAGCTCCACTTTTCTGGAGTTCGACGCAAATGTTGCAGGATATTTGATTTGTGAGCCAGCGTGAAGCGAAACTACAGAGCCATCAGGAAGCACCTGCTCCATATTGGAATTTTGAGCTGTTACAACTATATTGGCGGGTTTTGAAAAATAGTTATACAACAGGAATGACGAAGCCAATAGAATAGTTATGGCAGCTGCTACTTTCCAGGTTTTCTGGAATGATAATTTTATAATTTTCTTGTTATGATCGGCAGAGATAAATTTGGCATGAGCTTCCTTAGCTGAGGAGGATTCAGCCATTTTCTTCTGAATCAATGCCCATTCCTTTTCAGAATTTACAGAAGCATTAATTTTCTGTTTTTCAACAAGTTGCCAGGTTTTGCGGAATTGTGTGAAAAGTACTTCATTTTCAGGATCATCTTTCAGCCATTCCGAAAGCAAACGCAACTCTTCTTCCGTGGTTTCCCCTGAGAAGTACCTTGTGATGAGGTCAGTATAATATGTTGAGTTATGGTTCATTTGCCTTTGCTGTTAATAATACACTTCAAGTTGGTTTAACCCTGATGCTAAGTTAATTTTTGTTATCAGAAGTCCAAAGTCGGCAGCATCCTTTTTGTTCTCTCCCTTCGCTCGGTCTCCCCTCGCCTTGTCTCCCTTTCAATCTTAGCCACTCGTCATTTACTCAGAAAGCTACCTATCAGAACCAGAAACACCGGAATAAACTCCGCCAGCCTTAGTCGCATATGCTGCAATGCTTTCGAAATCTGGGTTTCGACAGTTTTTACCGAAATCTGAAGTTTGTCTGCAATCTCCTTGTATTTCAGGTTTTCGTACCGGTTCATTACAAAAATCTCCCTGCATTTTTCCGGTAATTCAGCGATGGACGCGTCAATTTTCAGTTTCAATTCATCCTCAACAAGGCTGTCGGCTCCATCATTTTCAGGAACATCAAGCAGGTTTTCAATATCGAGGATATATTTATCAAATTTACGGTTATCGCGCAGGTAATTGGTGCATTTATTATGAATGACCATAGTGAGATACGATTTCACTGGCCGGCTCATATCTATGGTATCGCGCTTTTCCCACAGGCTGATAAAGGCATTCTGAACAATCTCTTTGGCAGTTTCAACATCCTTTACATATTTCTGAGCAAAAAAACACAAGCCTGCAAAATGATTTTTGAAAAGCACTTCGAAGCTAGTGTGATCAAGCGTTTGAACGATATGTTTGTTTGAATTTTCCAGTGAAAGAGTTTTTTAAACTTTTGAAACAACAATTTCCGATAAAAATAACTGATTAAATGCAGGGACGAGATATTTCGAAAAGCACAACTTGCAAATTCGAAATCATCTCCATCTTTGATGCTCCTTTTCAGGGAAAGTTTAAATCAATTTGCTATTCAAGTTTAACAGAGAGTTTGCCTTTGATACTGACCGGGGCAATAATTCCGGCTGGAGCCAGCACTGGTTGTTGCACTTCGATACCCGCCAGCTTTCCGGTCATGATGAATCCTTGCCCGATTTCATATTTGGTAAGACTTTGAACCATCATATCATAGGTTCCTCGTATTTCGGCGCCAATAGGGTACGACATTTTTTTACCAATAAGTTTTTCAATGCCGCTGTTACCAAGCCAGGAAGCAGATTTGAGTAGCACATTCCTGGTCTGGATTGAGAACTGAAGATCTTTCAGTATAATGCTCGAATCGACGGCACGGTACATCGGCATTCCCGAAAAATATAATTTTCCATTAATGGTGCCAATAACATCAGCAGCAATGATCATTCGGCTTTCGTTGCCATAAACAGATACCCCGGTTATGGTAATCTTCTTTTTCTCGTAATTATACGAGGTGTTAACCAGCATCAAACGGGTAATAGAATCAAGGTAATCGTAACCTATGTAGGAAACTACGTTGGCCAGGAATTCATCACCAAGATTGTTAACCGTTGTCAGGTCAGGAAGCGTACGGTTTATCCGTGAAGGCGGCTCTTTTCCGGTAAAAACCTCGGCAACTCCCTGTATGGATGAAGTATGCTTGATAATTCCTTTGCCTCCGGTTATGGGGATGGCAGAAATTGATTTCGGGCTTATCCGCAACCACAATCCGTATTCTTCCGATAAAAGCATTGGCTTTTGCATTTCGATCCAGGCATCTTTGGCAGTGGCTTTCAGATCAAGGCTTTGCTCCAGCCCGGCATCAATAGCTGAATTAATTGTTTTAGTATTGTATTTGATAATCATATCGGCAATAAAAGTAATTGGTAGGTCGACCGGGCCGATTTTCAACGTGGGTTTGGTGAGCCATTCGTATCCATCGGAGGTGGTTACCGTAGTTACCGACCAGTCCTTATTCACAACCACCGACGAACGGAATTTTAATGCAATTTCCGCATTCATTTCACGGTAATCGGATAAAGATATTCCGAACTGGTTAATCTTCCATCCCGCCTTAATCCAAAGCTTTAATGGAACACGGTATATAAATTGCCCGTTTTCGAAACCAATTTTGATATTGTCTTTCTTCCAGGCTTTAACCATCATATTGTCACCTCCGTTATTGTCAAGGCTGGTATCTGCATATATCAGTCCGGTAAGCTGGCGGTTAAGCAGGGCCTCGAGCGCAGTAACTTTCATCTCAACCGGGAGGCTGATGGTTGAAGGAACCGGCTCATAACTGAACGGAATGTAATTTTCGGATGGCTTTTCGGTTGACAACTTTGTTGAGCTACATGACTGAAAAATAGCCGTTAGCGAAATGAATATGAGAAGATTTCGAAGCAATCGCATAGAACGAATTTTTTGCAAAGGTAGTTCTGATGATGACATATAAGTTTGTTAAATTGTAATAAAATACAGGAAATGCACCAACTTCAAGCAACTTATTTGCCGCTTGTATCAATCAGTAATTAAGCGATAAAAAATATAAATTATTGCATGGAATTCATTTTTGCGTTTTTATATACCCTGATGTTGAAATGCATGCCAGGTTTCGAAAGCCAGAGGGAGTTAGTAAAACGTAAATGGTATAATAGAACTAAGCCTTCCGGGAATTAATTTTCTTGACATGTTTTACATATAAAAGAAAAAGCTTTGAATTTTAAAAGTTGTGTTTGAGCTCCGTAGTAGTAACTCAGAGGTAAAAATTTAATTTCAGGCTTCTAAAACAATCCAATTGTTAAGGTGTTTAATATTGGAAATTGAATCTTCTGCGAAAATTAATCTATCATTTAATACTCGTAAAGTAATAGTGATCAGATGAATAAATCAGAATTGTCGAATAAATTAAACTAATTCAAAATTACTTTATGAAAAGTCCATCAAAGCTTATTGTTTGGCTCAAACAAACAAGAGCTAATTTTCTATTCTTAGCTATATTTTTAAACGCTATAGGTATTGGTTTGGCGTACAAATATCTGCCGGAAGGAACGCATCTGCAAATCGTTGATATAGTGCTTATTATTATAGGAACAGTTTTTGCTCATGTTTCAGTTAACTTGTTTAACGAATATTCCGATTTCAAAACGGGGATTGACCAGAACACAAACCGGACTCCTTTTAACGGTGGCAGTGGAATGCTGGTGCAAGGCTTTACAAGTCCGACAGCAGTATTGATTGCTGCCATAGGCACACTGTTTTTCTCGTTAGTAATTGGCTTCTATTATTCCGTTACAAGTCATTGGTTCCTGTTTGTAATTATTGGCATAGGAACCGTTTCAATTGTCGGGTATACTGATGTTTTGGCCAAGTACCTTATGGGTGAATTATTTGCAGGTATATCCTTGGGAAGTCTTGTTGTTGTTGGAACTTTCGTTGCTCTTACCGGTTCCTATTCAGTTTCGATGCAGAATTTAATTCCCATCGAGGTCTGGCTTTTGTCAATACCTCCAGGCATTTTAACAGCACTCCTTTTATTCCTTAATGAGTTTCCTGACATGGAAGCCGATAAACAAGGTGGAAGAAATCACCTGCTTATCCGTTTCGGAAGAAATATAGGCGCGTATATATACACCGCCGGGGCACTTATCACGTATATTATTATCATACTTCTGCCATTGGTCGGCATTTCGTCCTATTGGGTTTATATAGCTCTGCTGCCACTTCCACTTGTGTTCGTAAATATCCGCACAACGTTAAAATACAACAGCGATATCGCCAAGCTTATTCCTGCACTGGGCGGAAATGTAATTGCAATCTTGGTTACTGATCTTTTACTTGCCGGTTCACTGGTACTTGCCGTTTTTCGGGTTTAAGATTTTCTGGATTATTCGAATTAGCCTTTAATTTTTTTAATGACTGATACCTAAGCCAAACAGCCGGATAAAACTTTAATAAGTTTTATCCGGCTGTTTTGTATTTATTTGCTAATCAATGCTTTTTACAGCCTGGTTTTCAACAATTCGCCAACATCTGCAATACTTACATCCTGTTGAGCTCCTACAGCACGCATCTTGCGTTGAGTAAAACGATCAACGATACGGTCGATTGTATCCTGCCCAACCTGGTGTTCGTTCAGCAGGGTTGAAATCCCGACCTGCCTGAAAAATGATTCTGTTTGTTGAATAGCAGTTTCTATTTTTTGATCATCGGTACCTTCGGTAATGTTCCAAACACGGGATGCATATTGCAATAGTTTTTCCTTCCGTTTGTCTTTCATCAATCTCATTACTCCCGGAAGAACAATGGCCAGCGTAACCGCGTGGTCGATGCCGTGCAATGCTGTTAATTCGTGGCCGATCATATGGGTTGACCAGTCACTTTTCCCACCAACGGTAATTATCCCATTCAATGCCATGGTGGCAGCCCACATCAGGTTTGCCCGGTTGTCATAATCAGGAGTTTCAGCAGTTGACGCTTTTATGCCTTCTTCGATAAGCGTAAGCAAAATGCCTTCGGAAAAACGATCCTGAACGGGCGTATTCATCGGGTAAGTAAGGTATTGCTCAATTACATGCACATAGGCATCAACAATTCCATTTGCAACCTGGCGTTGTGGCAGGCTAAAAGTAATTTGTGGGTCGAGAATCGAGAATTTCGGAAACAGCACCGGCGAGCCGAATGCAAATTTCTCCTGTGTGGCTTCACGGGTCACTACTCCACCGCTGTTCATTTCGGAACCGGTAGCTGCCAATGTAAGCACAGCGCCAAGTGGCAAGGCTGTGTTTACCACAACCTGTTTTGCTGCAATATCCCAAGCTGATTCACCTTCGTAAAGGGAAGCAGCTGCAATAAATTTAGTGCCGTCGAGTACTGATCCGCCGCCAACTGCAAGCAGGAAATCGATCTTTTCGGATTTCACAACTTCAACAGCTTTCATCAGGGTTTCGTACCTTGGATTAGGTTCTATGCCACCGAAATCAACGACGTTGAATCCTTTTAAAGCTGCCTTTACCTGGTCGTAAACTCCATTTTTATGGATACTGCCGCCGCCATAGGTCATGAGTATCCGTGCGTTTTCAGGAACATTCTTGCCCAGTTCTGCAATTTTTCCTTTTCCAAAAAGGATCTTGACAGGATTGTAAAAATTGAAATTATTCATGGTTTTATTATTTGTGTTTTTAGTTTTTGTTATTTTATTTATAAGAAGCCAGGGATGTCTGAAATACACCAGATAAGTAAAGTGTCGAATGTAAAAATCATATAATTTCATCAATACGTTTCTGTATTAAAATGGATCAATAAAGTATCAGTATTGCAGAAACTCTATGCATGCTGAGTAATTCAGTCACTTACTTTTACCAGTAACTTACCTGTATTTTTTCCATGGAACAGCGAGATAAAAGTCTCTGGTAAAGTTTCGAATCTTTGCACGATTGTTTCCCTGGATGTGAGTTTTCCTTCGCCAAGCCATTGAGCCAGCTGATGTATACCTTCACCGAAACGTGCGGAGTAGTTACTCACTATAAACCCCTGCATCAGGGCGCTTTTTTTCACCATAAGTGGCTGAGGTCTCGGTCCTACTGGCATTTCCGCGTTGTTATAAAGCGAAATCTGGCCACAAAGGATGATGCGGGCGAATTTGTTGATATGTGAGAATACTGCATCCGAAATTTCACCTCCTACATTGTCGTAATAAACGTCAACGCCATCGGGACAGAATCGGGAAATTGCTGCTTTCATGTTTTTCTCGGTATGATAATTAATAACTTCGTCGACCTTCAGA
>CAIWMA010000375.1 GCA_903913645.1 uncultured Bacteroidales bacterium
AAAAAATATTTTATAATTATTTAACAATAACTTGTTCTGGATAAAAAAAAGTATTTATCTTCTTGTTATTATTACACCAACTATTTCGATTGACTTTAAATTTACATTTTCAGGTAAATGTAAATTAATAGATTGTTTTCAATGCTACTGCTTTAATGAATTTTCGTCACATTTGTTTCTGTCCGTTATGTCAATAGGATCTTCACTGATGAAAAAGTGAGGACAATTGCGGTTAATGGCAACCTTAACCTGTTGTATTGTTTGAACTTAAAATGTTAAATAATATGCCAGAATAAAAATGTGTGAAAACTTTGTATTACCTTAGTCACTTTAATGGGCATCAAATGAGAAGGTTTTAATATTATCAAAACGAAGTCTCAATCCAATCGATCTTAACCTTTGTTTACTAGCTTATCAGGAATCCAGTTTTTACTTTAAGTTTAAATTTAATGTGGGAATAGAATAAAGGAATGATAGTTAAGCTTTAAATCAGAATCACCAAACCAACCCTAAATAAATCAATCACAAGTAACCAACCATCATTATGAAAAAAAAGCTATTATTAAGCACATTCTTTTTAATTTTTTCTTTCTGGGCATGGTCTCAGGAAGTTCAAATCAGTGGAGTTGTGAAATCCGCTACTGATAACTTGCCATTACCTGGAGTATCTATCTCCATTAAAGGTACGGTTATCGGAGTACTTACAGATATAAACGGGAAATATTCCATCAAGGCTAGCCCCAAGCAGGTACTTGTATTCTCGTTTATAGGTATGAATTCTCAGGAAATTGCAGTACCTGCAGATTCCAAAGTTTTAGATGTTGTGCTGGCTGAAAACGCTGTCCTGATGCAGGAAGTTGTCGTTGTCGGTTATGGCACACAGAAGAAGAGCGTTACTACCGGTGCCATTTCCAGTGTAAAGGCTAAAGATATGGAAAAAATCCCTAACGGCCGTATTGAACAAGCCTTGCAGGGACGCGTTTCCGGTGTTACCATTGCAGCTAACTCAGGACAACCTGGATCTGCTTCTACCATTCGCATACGCGGAGTTACCACATTTGGTGATGGTGGAAATAACCCACTCTGGGTTGTTGATGGAGTGGTTGTTGATGCAGGTGGTATAGGATATTTGAACCAATCGGATATTCAATCCATCGAAGTTCTTAAAGATGCCGCTTCCGCAGCTATTTACGGAACAAGGGCTGCTACCGGCGTTATCCTGGTTACTACTAAAAAAGGACAAGCTGGTAAAATGGTGGTAAATTATAATACTTTTTATGGTACTTCAGCCCCTGCTAAAACTTTGGATTTGTTAAACGCTACACAATATGCAACTTTAATAAACGAACGCCAGACAAACGGCGGTTTAGCTGTCAGGTTTCCTAATATCGGACAGTACGGAGCTGGAACAGATTGGCAGAAAGAGATCTTTAATACGAACGCGATGCGTTATTCGCACGAACTTAGTATAAGTGGCGGAAACGACAGATCTACATTTTATACATCGGTAGGTCTTACGAACCAGGAAGGTATTGTTTTATCTGATATCTCCAATTACAACAAAATAAGCTTCCGCTTGAATTCCGAGCACAAAATTTCCAAAGTATTTACTTTCGGACAAACTTTTGGCTATACCCACCAGAAATCAATAGGTATCGGAAATACAAACAGCGAATTTGGCGGACCTTTAAGTTCAGCTATCAATCTTGACCCTATTACTCCTTTAATTGAAACTGATCCTATCCTGGCAGCCGCTTATCCAGCTGCTGCTTTCAGAGATGCTAATGGCAATCCTTACGGTATTTCGCCCAATGTTGGGCAGGAAATGACAAATCCACTGGCTTATCAGCAAACGAGGTTAGGCCAGTATAACTGGTCCGACGATTTCGCAGGAAATGCATACCTGGATGTTAATATCAACAAGCACATTAAATTCAGAACATCTGCAGGAGCTAAATTAGCTTACTGGGGATGGCAGGGATATACACCTGTATTCTATTTAAATGCTTCAACATCGAATATAGTGAACAACTACGGAATGAGCAACCAGCAGGGATTTGACTGGAATCTTGAAAATACGTTGACTTACAGCAATAAGATTCAGGATCACGAATTCAGTGTTTTGTTAGGACAAGGTGCTTATGTTAATGGTATAGGTTTCGGTTCCAATAATACGATTCAAGGTCTTCCTATCAGCAGCTATAAAGATGCTTCTTTTAATTTTGATATTCCACAGGCTAACAGAATTTCAGGAACCTGGGATTTCACACAACATAAAATATCATCTTTATTTGCCCGTGTTAATTACAACTTCAAGGAAAAATATTTGTTTACCGGAATTATTCGCCGCGACGGTTCAACCCGCTTTGGCGCCAATTACAAATATGGTATCTTCCCGTCCTTCTCCTTAGGCTGGGTGGTTTCAAGCGAAGGTTTCTGGAAAACAAATACTGTTGTCAACTCTTTAAAAATCCGAGGTGGTTACGGAGTTAACGGTAACGATAATATCGGTGATTTTGGTTACCTGGCTACTGTTATCGGTGGTTTTAATTACACCGTTGGTAATACAGGAAATATTACCACAGGATATGCTCCTAAAACACTTGATAATCCTGATTTGCACTGGGAAGAAACTTCACAGCTCAATATAGGTTTCGATGCAAGGTTTTTGACCAGTTTCAATTTAGTAGTTGACCTGTTCAAGAAATCAACCAAAGGTATATTAAGGAGTATTCCTATACCGGGATATGTTGGTGTTTCTTCACAACCTGTTGGCAACGTAGCCGATATGGATAACAAAGGTATTGAATTCGAATTAGGGTATAACAAAACATTTGGAGAAGTTACCTTCTCCGCAAATGGTAATATTTCATACCTGAAGAACGAAGTTACCTATGTGAATTCAGATGCTAATTTTATTGCTGGTGGTGCTTCATTTCAATCAATGGGTCCTGTTACCAGAATCCAGGTTGGACAATCCTATAACTCCTTCTATGGATATAAGACAGATGGAATTTTCCAGAACTGGGATGAAATCAATTCTTATGTAAGTCCGACAACCGGAGAATTAACCCAGCCTAAAGCCTCCCCAGGTGATTTGAAATGGGTTGA
>CAIWMA010000376.1 GCA_903913645.1 uncultured Bacteroidales bacterium
CATCCGATCTTTTCTATCATTTTCCTGAAGAAGGGGATGCTTATCAACTTTGGAGAAACTACGGAACTCTGGCTGTTGAAATGGACTCTGCCGGCTTGTACCTGCTTGCAGCACGATTAGGAGTTGAAGCTCTTGCTCTGTTAACTGTTAGCGACCACTTGCTTACAGGGGAACATGTAAGTGCCGATGAACGTCAAACCAATTTCACAAATATGACTAAGCTGGCGCTTTCGCTGGCTTAAATAATTTATGATTGCGGATTGTGGATTTATCATGCCAATCCGAAATCCGAAATCCGAAATCCGAAATCCGAAATCCCATGCCCTGGTTTATCCTTTTTATTGCCGGCTTGTTTGAGGTAGTCTGGGCTGTAGGTATTAAATATACTGAAGGATGGACAAGGTTGTGGCCTTCAATTTTCACGGTATTTGCCATGATAGCATCATTTTACCTGCTCTCGATGGCTTTGAAACATATCCCAATGGGAAGCGCATATGCAGTCTGGACAGGCATTGGCACCATAGGAACGGTTATTTACGGAATCATTTTTTTTAAAGAACCCACTGATATTCTCCGTATCGTTTGCATTCTGCTCATTATTTGCGGAATAGTTGGATTGCGGATCATGGCAAAATAACAATCCCGGTTTCACTAACAAACATGTCAAAAAGGGCATTCCCATTTATGCAAAAAACCATCCTTATCACCGGCGCAACAAGCGGATTCGGAAAAGCCTGCGCACAAGCCTTTGCTACCGATAATCACCGGTTAATAATTACCGGCAGGCGAGCAGACAGGCTAGAAAACGAAGCAACCATTCTGAAAGCTAAATACGCTGTTGAGGTACTGACATTAAATTTTGATGTTCGTGACCGTGAGGCCGTGAAACAGGCGGTTGAAAGCATCCCTGTTGACTGGAGAAATATTGATATTCTTATAAATAATGCCGGTCTTGCAGCCGGAAGCGATCTTATACAGGATGGCAATCTGGACGACTGGGAACAAATGATAGATACTAATGTGAAAGGTCTGCTTTATATTACAAAGAATATTTTTCCACTTTTAGTTCAGAGCAAATGCCCTCATATTGTCAATATTGGTTCCGTTGCAGGTAAAGAAGTCTATGCAAAAGGTAATGTATATTGCGCTACAAAATTTGCGGTAGATGCCCTTACCAGAGCTATGCGTATTGATATGCTGGCTCATGGAATTAAAGTCTCTCAGGTTGCTCCCGGCGCGGCCGAAACAGAGTTTGCACAAGTTAGGTTTAAAGGGGATATGGATGCTGTAGCTAATCTTTATAAGGGATTTACTCCGCTCAAAGCAGAAGATATTGCAAATGCTGTGACCTGGATAACCAGCTTGCCGGTACATGTTAATATAAATGATTTGGTTATCATGCCTACCGCCCAGGCCAGCCCGGGGTATGTGCACAAAGTGTTGTAACCCAGCTGTAAAGCTTATAATCTGATTTGTTCCCCGAAATAGACATACGGATTTCATTGTTCATAACTTATTGCATATGAAACTTATGTCATATTCAATATTATAATTATCTTTACAACTCATCGTAAACTCAAAGTAACTTTATGGAAGACGTTACACGCCTGTTCGACATTCTGCCTCATTATCTGAAATCATTCAAACCCAAGGATGACGTGCTGGCTGGCAAGGACAACGGCCAATGGGTAAAATACTCAATCAACGACTATATATCACATGCTGACAACATCAGCTATGGATTATTAAAGCTGGGCATTAAACCCGGGGATAATATTGCAACCATTTCCGGAAGTCGCCCTGAATGGAACCTGGTTGATATGGGAATACAACAGGCAGGAGCAATTCATGTTCCGATTTATCCAACTATCAGCGAAAGCGACTACAAATATATCCTTGAACATGCTGAGGTTAAAGTCATTTTTATCACCGGGCGCGATATCTATCGTAAAATAGAGCACCTCGTTGGCGACATGAAAGGATTATTAGGTGTATATGCGTTTAAAGATACAGATGGTGTTAAGCACCTTGAAGAACTCATATTATCAGGCAAGGAAAATCCACAACAGGAGCAGGTAAGTAAAATTAAAGATTCCATCAAACCAGATGACCTGGCAACCATAATTTACACATCCGGAACCACCGGGAATCCAAAAGGGGTAATGCTTTCGCATGAAAACATTATTTCAAATTTCAAAGCTGTCAGAGATATACCTCCAATGGGTGAAGAAGGCAGAGCACTTAGTTACCTTCCGCTTTGCCATGTGTATGAACGAATGTTGGTATATTTGTATCAATACCTAGGAATCTCAGTGTATTACGCTGAAAACCCAGCCACAGTAGGTGAAAATATGCGTGAAATAAAACCTGATATTCTTAGTACGGTTCCGCGTTTGCTCGAAAAAGTCTACGAACGGATCATCAATTCCGGGCGTAAGCTTACCGGGGTTAAAAAGATGATTTTCTTCTGGGCAGTAAATGTAGGCATGCATTACGAATTAAACGGTGCAAAAGGGCCATATTATGCTTTAAAACTGAAAATAGCCCAGAAATTAGTTTTCAGCAAATGGCAGGAAGCTCTTGGTGGAAAGCTTAAAGTAATTGTAAGTGGAGGTGCTGCATTACAACCAAGATTAGCTCACGTATTCTGGGCAGCAGGAATTCCTGTTCTTGAAGGGTATGGACTTACCGAAACTTCGCCGGTCATAGCCGTGAATAATTTCGAAAAAGGTGGCGTGAAGTTTGGAACTGTAGGACCTGTATTGAAAAATACAACTGTGAAAATCGCCGAAGATCAAGAAATACTTTGTAAAGGGCCCGGTTTAATGCAGGGATATTATAAAGAGCCTGGCCTTACCGCCGCTGCTATCGACAGCGAAGGTTGGTTTCACACAGGCGACCTTGGGCGTATGGAACCGGAAGGACACCTTAAAATTACCGGCAGGAAAAAAGAAATATTTAAAACTTCCTTCGGCAAATATGTAAGTCCCGAAATGGTTGAAAACAACCTGAAAGAATCGGAATTTATTGATGCGCTGATGGTGGTCGGCGAAAACCAGAAATATGCCGCTGCAATTGTAGTCCCCGACTTTAATCACCTCCGCTCATGGTGTCAGATTAAAGGTATTCCTTATACCAGCAATACCGAAATGGTTGCTCTGGAACGTATTCAGAAAAGATATCATAAAGAAATTCATAAATACAACAAGCACCTGGGAGCCACTGAGCAGATTAAAGCTTTTGAATTGCTGCATACGGAATGGACGGTAGATTCAGGCGAACTCACTGCAACACTCAAACTTCGCCGGTCATTAATTAACGAAAGATATAAAACAACAATTGACAAACTTTTTAGTTGACAGAATAATTAATTCCTGTTGAAATTTTACAATTCTGTTCTCTTCTATTTTGAATAAAAACCTGTTTTAATGAATTAAACAATTAATTGCTGGCCAAAAAAGTATTGAAGTTTTCTTTTAAACACATTTTCATTCAGTAATCACTACATTTCTTTCGGTAAATTAGCAGTTATAATTATCCTCATTTTAATAAGTTAGACCGATGAACGGAGTTACCCGCATTTTCGATCTGCTTCAAGTGGCAGTTCAGCACCATCAGGTCGGCGAGCCCGTATTTTTCGGAAAGAAAAACGACAAAGTTTTTGCTATCGACAGTCACACTTATCATCACAACAGCCATATTCTTGCTCATGCACTCCTGGCATCCGGCATTAAACAGGGTGACAGGGTAGCTACAATTATTAACAACAGGCCCGAATGGAATTTTTTCGACATGTCCATATGCCTGATTGGAGCTGTGCAAGTACCGGTATACCCAACTGTTAGTGAGGCTAATATGCGATTCATTTTTGAAGATGCAGCTATTTCGGCGTTAATCATAAATGATGAATCGGTCTGGAAAAAAATTCAACATGTAACAAAAGAAATCGCTTCCCTGGAACTGGTTGTTTCTATTGATAGTATTGAAGGAATACTAGGTATGGATGACCTTTTACTGAAGTATCGGCAATTTCACCCTGAAAAAGAAGTGTTGGAAATAGCAACAACTATCCTGCCGGTTGATCTTGTTTCGATCATTTACACTTCAGGCACTACCGGTAAGCCAAAAGGAGTTATGCTTTCGCATCAGAACATGGTAAGTAATTTCCAGGCACTTACCGAAATCCTGAAACGACAACCCGCTTCCAGGGCAGTCAGCGTGCTTCCTTTATGCCATATTTACGAACGCATTCTCAATTATACCTATCAGAATTGCGGAACAGCCATTTGGTATATCGATGGTTTTGATAAATTAGGTGAAGGTCTGGCGGAAGCAAAGCCAGAAATTTTCTGTGCTGTTCCACGATTAATGGAAAAACTATTTGATTCCATTTTGGCAAAAGGCCGTGAATTAAAGGGGATTAGGAGACTGGTATTTTATAATGCAATTGCAATTGGGCAGCAATATGAGCCTGTTATGAAGTTTTCAATTTGGAATAATCTTCAGCTCTGGTTTGCCCGAAAACTAGTTTTCAAAAAATGGCATGAAGCTTTGGGTGGAAATCTCGTTTCGATTGTATCGGGTGGAGCCAGCCTTAATCCTCGTATCGCACGCACTTTTTGGGCAGCCGGTTTTAAAATTATGGAAGGATATGGACTTACTGAAACTTCTCCTGTAGTAGCAGTAAGTAATTTCGTTAAAGGTGGAGTTCGCATTGGTACTGTAGGACCGGTATTGCCAGGTGTTGAAATAAAATTTGCCAATGATGGTGAAATTCTGGTCCATGGCCCGAATGTAATGATGGGCTACTACAACCGGCCCGAGCGGACTGCAGAAGTAATTGACTCAGAAGGATGGTTACATACCGGTGATATCGGCCATTTGGTTGACAACAAGTATTTGCAGATAACAGACAGAAAAAAAGAGATTTTTAAAACATCCGGCGGCAAATACATTGCGCCCCAGGTCCTTGAAAACAGGTTTAAAGAATCTGCTTTTATTGAACACATCCTGGTAATCGGTGAAAACCGAAAACATCCTTCAGCTATAATTGTACCATCGTTTGAATATTTGAAAAATTGGTGCAGGGTTAAGAGAATACGTTATTCATCTGATAAAGAAATGATTTGCCTGCCACGGGTAATAAGCAGGATCGAAGAAGAGATAAATGAAATTAACCAGCATTTCGGCCATCACGAACAAATTAAGAAATGGGAAATCATATCCGAAAAATGGACTGTAGATTCGGGCGATCTTTCTCCGACATTGAAACTCAGGCGAAGATTCCTCACTAATAAATATGCCATTTTGATTGAGAAAATGTATGAAAATACCTGAGGAATGAATGTCGGACGTTCAATGTGGTATATTGGAATAATAAATTAATCCATACTTCTCCAAATCAGAACTTTTTGTTTTACGCCAGGCTCACAAGCCAGTCTGAAATTTAGAAAGCCGGATCACTTTGCAGTAACCCGGCTTTCTAATTCATTGAATATTGGATTTATTTGCTAAAATCCATTTCGGCCAAACGTTTGTATCCATTATAACGCCTTTTTGCATTCTCCTGTGCTGCTTCGAATAATTCAACCGCTTCGGTAGGAAACGACTTCATCAGTGAAGTATAACGCATTTCCGATTTCAGGAAATCCTGGAACAAGGAGAAATCAGGCTCTTTGCTGTCAAGCTGGAAAGGATTTTTTCCTTCGGCTTCTAACATAGGATTGTAACGATAGTTGTGCCAGTAACCTGCTTTAACGGCGTCGTCCTGCTGTTGCTGAGCTTTCTCCATGCCGGCATGCAAACCGTGGTTAATACATGTTGAATAAGCAATGATAAGTGATGGTCCCGGGTAAGCTTCAGCTTCGCGAAGTGCTTTCAGGTATTGTGTCTGGTTTGAACCCATTGCAACCTGAGCAACATAAACATAACCATAACTCATTGCCATCATACCGAGGTCCTTTTTACGAACCTTCTTACCTGAGGCAGCAAACTTAGCCACAGCGCCAACAGGCGTTGATTTTGAAGCCTGTCCGCCAGTATTTGAATACACTTCGGTATCCACAACCAGTACATTAACATCTTCACCCGAAGCAAGTACATGATCAAGACCACCGTATCCGATATCATACGCCCAGCCATCTCCACCGAACATCCAGACTGATTTCTTGATGAAATATTGTTTCAGAGCAACCAGTTCTTTTGCAAGATCTGTTTTTGATGCTTCCAGTAAAGGAACAACTTTAGCTGTAGCTTCTTTTGATAATAATGCATTATCCTTACCGGCGATCCAAAGCGCGCAAGCTTCTTTAAGGTCAGCGCTGAAATCACCATCAATAATCAGTTGCATTTTTTCAGCGACGCGGGCACGTAGTTTATCCACGCCCATTGCCATACCAAATCCATACTCAGCATTATCTTCGAACAGTGAATTAGCCCATGATGGACCACATCCCTGTGCGTTAGTTGTATATGGTGTTGAAGGAGCTGATCCGCCATAGATTGAAGAACAACCAGTAGCATTTGCAACCATCATACGATCACCAAACAATTGAGTGATGAGCTTGATATAAGGTGTTTCACCGCAACCGGCACAAGCTCCGGAGAACTCGAACAGTGGCTGAGCAAACTGGCTGTTTTTAACATTCTGCTCTTTTGGAGCCAGCGTATCTTTATAGGTAACATTTGCTGCAACATAATCCCATGCTTCTGTCTGATGCATCTGTGTTTCGAGTGGTTTCATAACCAAAGCTTTCGTTTTGGCAGGGCAAACATCGGCACAGTTACCGCAACCTGTACAATCCAACGGGCTGATCTGGATACGGAATTGAAGACCGTCGAAAGTTTTAGGAATTGCCTTTAACGTTGCAGTTCCTTCAGGTAAACCTTTCAGTTCATTTTCATTCAGTAAGAATGGACGGATAACAGCGTGAGGACAAACATAAGCACACTGGTTACACTGAATACAATTATCAGAAATCCATTCTGGAACATTAACAGCGATACCACGTTTTTCGTAAGCAGCAGTTCCTTGCGGGAATGTGCCATCTTCGCGGCCTAAGAATGCACTTACAGGTAAATCGTCACCTTTCATGCTGTTGATTGGCTCTACCATATTCTTGATAAAATCAGGAATATTGCGGGTATCTTTCTTAGCGGAAACAACTAATGTTTTCCATTCAGCCGGAATGCTTACTTCAACCACATCGGCGCCTCTTTCAATAGCAGCAATGTTCATACTTACTATCTCTTCCCCTTTACGTCCAAAAGTTTTCTTAACAGCAGTTTTCATAGCTGTAAGAGCCAGTTCGTAAGGAATTACGCCCGATATTTTGAAGAATGCAGCCTGAAGAATTGTATTGGTACGGTTACCAAGACCGATTTCTTCGGCAATGTTGGTAGCGTTTATGGTGTAGAACCTGATTTCGTTCTCAGCCATATATTTCTTCATATGATCCGGAAGGCGGTTACGGCTTTCGTCGGCATCCCATATACTATTCAGAAGAAATGTTCCTCCTTTTTTCAAACCTTTCAACATGTCGTACTTAGTTAGATAAGCAGGAACATGGCACGCTACAAAGTCAGGGCTGTTAACCAGGTAAGGCGAACGAATAGGATGATCCCCAAAACGAAGGTGCGAAGTAGTTATACCACCTGATTTTTTTGAGTCGTATGCAAAATAAGCCTGGGCATATTTGTCAGTATTTTCACCGATAATTTTAATCGAATTTTTATTGGCACCAACTGTCCCATCTGAACCTAAACCGTAAAATTTAGCCTGGAAGGTTCCTGCATCCGAAAGATCAATTTCTGGAAGCAAAGGAAGTGATGTGAAAGAAACATCATCAATA
>CAIWMA010000377.1 GCA_903913645.1 uncultured Bacteroidales bacterium
GATTTTGCCCTTATACCGCAGGTTAATCCCGATGGCGCCGAAGTGAACCAAAGGCGCAACGGTAATAATACCGATCTGAACCGCAACCACCTTATACTTACCGAGTCGGAAACCATGGCTTTACATAAGTTTTTCGACGAATACCTTTTTGAGGTAACAATGGACGTTCACGAATATTACCCATATGGAGGCGATTGGGAAAAATACGGTTACCGTCGTAAAGCAGATGAAACACTGGGCGTTGCCACCAACCCGAATGTTGCAGAAAAGATAAGGGAATTATCGAATACCGAAGCTTTCCCATATTGGACGAAATATATGAGTATCAATAACTTCAGTTCCACGGTATATGCTCCCGGCGGTCCTCCTGAACAGGATTATATAAGGCACAGCACTTTCGATATAAACGATGGCAGGCAGAGTTACGGAATACAGAATACGCTTTCGTTTATACAGGAAGGATTGAATGGCGAAGATAATTTTGTGGCAAATATCAAACACCGCTCCGAAGGCCAAATGACAGGTATGCGAGGTATGCTGGAGTTCGTTTATCTTCGCAAATCTGAAATTAAGAAGTTGGTAACTGCTGACCGCAAAGCTTTGGCTTCAGGTAAATTAAATCCGAAAGTTTCGATACAGTCGGAACATGTGAATAACGGAAAGAAGCTTACCCTGCCTTTATATTCTTATTCGACCAAAAAGGATACAGTTGTGATTGTGAATGATTACCGCCCGGTTGTACAAACTATAACTGATGTTCAAAAACCTTCTGGTTATCTGATTCCCAAACAAAATAAGGAATTAGTTGAATGGGCCGGTAAACACGTACTTACTTTAACGGAATTTAAAAGACAGAAAGGCTTCAAAATAACACAGTATTTTGTTCAACGTATTGATTCGATGGATTTCGAACGGGATATAATTATAGATCCTATTGTAGAAACTCAAGAATTTAAACCTGAAATTAAACCGGCTGATTATTTATACATTCCTACGGCTCAACTAAAGGGAAACCTGATAGTTCTGGCACTTGAACCCAAATCGGAACTTGGCTTGGTAACGTATAAACAATATGCTCATTTACTCAAAGTCGGAGCAATGTTTCCGGTGCTGAGAGTGGAGAAGAAATAATTTCGGATGTCGGATGTCGGATGTCGGATTGCGGATGTCGGAATGCGGAATTATAATTCTAATAGCATAACAGTTTCACAGCCTAACAGTCTCACAGCTTAACAGCCCAATAGTCTAACAGCCTAACAACCTAAAATATAATCCATAAAACCATACCACGTATGAGAATCGATCGAATTGAACTCCGCCACACCAAAATGATCCTGGTAACTCCTTTTGTAACTTCAATGGGCACCGAATACGACGAACAGCACATTATGGTGCGTGTTGATGCCGAGGGTGTTACCGGTTGGGGGGAATGTGTTGCCGAAGAAACTCCTTTTTATTCGTACGAAACGGTGCCGACGGCCTGGCATATTCTGAATGATTTCCTGATTCCGTCTATCATAGGGAGAGATATTTCCAGCGTCGAAGAAGCCATTGCAAGCTATTCAAAGGTTCGCGGACATATGATGGCCAAAGCCGGGTTGGAAGCTGCCTTGTATGATGCTTTCTCTAAGTCAAAAGGGATTTCCTTATCGAAAATGCTTGGAGGAACGCAGAAAAAAATTAATGTGGGGGTAAGCCTTGGTATCAGCGATACGGTTCCTGATTTACTTCATGTTATGGAAAAGTACATGAAGGAAGGTTATCAGCGTATCAAAATTAAAATTGCTCCTAAACGCGACTTGCAATTCATTGACGCGCTTCGCCGCGAATATCCTGGCATGCTGTTACAGGTTGATGCCAATTCGGCTTATACACTGGATCACCTACCTGTTTTCAAAGAAATGGATAAGTACAACCTTTCACTGATTGAGCAACCGCTGGGTTATGATGATATTTTCGACCATGCCAAACTGCAGCGTGAAATCAAAACCGATCTCTGCCTCGACGAAAGTATTCACTCACTTGGTGATACGCGTGCCGCCATCGAAATGAAAAGCTGCCGGATTATCAATATCAAGCCGGGCCGTGTTGGCGGGTACACCGAATCAATCAAAATCCATGATTATTGTGCTTCGATGAATATCCCTGTATGGCATGGAGGAATGCTCGAATCCGGCATTGGCCGTGCTGGAAATGTTGCCCTTGCATCGCTGCCTAATTTTACTCTCCCGAGCGATCTTTCACCAAACAGGAAATATTATACAGAAGATATTGTTGAAACGCTGTTTGAACTTAATTCCGATGGCACCATAACCGTACCAACCGGACCAGGAATCGGCGTGGAAATAAATATGAAAGCACTGGAGAAATACACGGTGAAGAAATGTGAGCAAAAAGCGTAATATTTGTATGAACAACAGAAAGGGGATTTATTCCCCTTTTTTGTTTTCAAGCACTTCCTGCAAACTCTCATTCACCACCTTTAGCACATCGCCCATTTTCACAAGGTCCGCTGTTGCTGAAATGTCGTGTGGCGTGTGATAATCGTTGTGGAGGCCTGTGTTAAAGGTCATAATCGGAATATTCCTAGCGGTAAATGATGCATAGTCGCTGCCCGAATGGCCGGTTACATCCCAAAGATCAAGAATAAACGGAGGATTGATAGTGGTGTTGATTTTCTGCACTAAGTCCCTGATATATTTATCAGAAGTGCGGGTTCCAATGCTGAGCTGGCGCCTGGTTGTATCCTCAATCACACTTCGTGAAATCATATCCATATTAATATACAGTTTGATATCTTTTGGATTTATTTTCATTTCCTGCACAAAATACTGGCTACCCAATAAACCCTTTTCTTCGGCTGACCATGATGCAAAAATAAGGTTGCATGCAGGTTTTACGCCACTTTCCGACCACACTTTGGCTAATGCCAGCAATCCGGAAGCACCCGAAGCATTATCGTCGGAACCGTTAAAAATCTGGCCTTTATGTGTTCCCAGGTGGTCGTAATGCCCACCTAAAACGATATACTTTGTACTGTCTTTCCCGGGAATCATACCTAAAATATTTCGTACCAGAAGCGATTCTGTCTTTATAGTTACCGAAAACCGTATAAGTTTATCTTTAAGTATCGTGGAAGCAGGCAAAGCAGTTTTGGCAGTTTTCTTTTCAAAGTCAGACAGGCTAACTCCTGATCCTGAAAGCAACTGACATGCAGCTAATGAGCCCAATCTGAAACCTGGAATCATATCATTTGCTGTATCATTTGGCAAAACATGGTCGTAATCTTCAGAATCCTCATCATCCGTATTTTTAACCGAATTCATAGTTGATTTGAGCAGCAGTCGATTGGGTTGAGCACGTTCAAACGGTTCAAATTTACCATCGGCATCAACCAGTATAAGTGCACTCGCTCCATTTTTCCTGGCTGTTTGAAGTTTCTTTCTAAAAGAGGCTCCGTCTTCACCTATAAATTTATTCAGCTTTTTCCATGCAATGGATGTTGTATCAGAATGACCCGGAAATCCTTTCAACACCACAACTATTTTACCTTTTACATCGAGAGCCTTGTAATCATCATAACCTTTTTCTGCATCAGTGATGCCATATCCGACAAATACCACCTGTGTTTCTGCATCAATACTTTGTGTTCCTCCTTTTAGTTCATAGTCAATGCCTTGTGCTAATTCAAAAGCAGTTTGCGAACCAGCAGAACGGTTAATAAAAGCAAGACTCGAGTTCTCCGTTTGATGGCGAAGGATTTCAAAATTCTGAAAGTAGCCTTGTCCTTGTTTAGTTCCTTTGATCTTGTCACCGATTGGTTTTAAACCAAATACCTGCATCATTGAGGCTATATAATCAGCAGCCATAAATCCGCCCTTGGAACTTGCTTCACGCCCTTCCATCCAATCGGACGAAAGGAAGGAAAGGATTGGCGCATAGTCATTCACTACAGGCGAAGGCACAGGTTTAGTGTTGGTTTGAGCAAATAAAAATGCCTGCGACAGTCCTAAAAACAGGGTGAATACTAATTTTATACGCATAATCTTAAAGTATTGGCTTTCAGAAATTGATTTAGAGGAATCCTTTTCAAAATTCCCTTTTCAAATGTACAAATTACTTTCATTCCAGCTAAAGCGATTCCTGAATTCAGCAAAAACATGTCTGTTTGTCGATACTATTGAATTTTGTATTACTTTTGCAATTTCTATGAAGAAACAATCAACAAATATGAATTGGTGGCACTTTACAACAAATGTTGTGGACAGCTAATTTATTTGCGTTAACTTATATAAGATAACCCGCTGTTTACAACGAACAGCGGGTTTTTTATTTCCTGAAATTTAACAACATTATTATGAAAATTTATACCAAAACATACAAGCATCTTTCCGATACCAAGACTCCGGTGAGTTTATTTCTTGCTTTGCGCGACGAATACAGTGCACCGATGCTGCTCGAAAGTTCGGACTACAACAGCAAAAGCAACCATTATTCTTTTCTTTGTTTTGAACCAATCGCAACAATCAGTATTCACAACAAAGTATCAAAAACAAAAATCGATGGAGAAGTTGTGAGAGAAACGTTACAGGCTGATTCGCAAAGCCTGAATTCTGCTTTTACCCGTTTCATCACTAAATTTGAGTTTGACAATGATTTGCCGGAACACTTCAAGGGCGTTTATGGTTATTGCTCGTTCAATATAGTTGAGTATACGCATGAATTGAAACTGAGAAATAACGCCAATGAAATCCCGGAGCTGTTATATCATTTGTATTCATTGGTTTTGATGTTCAACCATGCTACCAATGAACTCAGCGTATATTCGCATGCTTACTCCGAAAACGAAGCCACCGAAAACCTGGAACTGCTTATCGAGCGCATTGATCTGCACAAGCACAACGATTACTCTTTCGAACTTACAGGTGGCGAAACCAGCAATTGTACGGATGAAGATTTTATGCTGAAAGTGACCAAAGCAAAAAAACACTGTAAATTAGGCGATGTCTTCCAGTTGGTTGTTTCCCGCAGGTTCTACCAGGATTTTAAAGGCGATGACTTTAATGTCTACCGCGCTTTGAAAAAGATAAATCCTTCACCATATTTGTTTTATTTCGATACCGGCAATTTCAGGATTTTCGGCTCATCGCCCGAAGCGCAGTTGAAAATAACCAAAGGAATTACCGAAATCCATCCGATTGCTGGAACCTACAAACGTACCGGTGACGATGCTTTCGATATCCAGAAATCAACAGAATTGCTGAGTGATGCCAAAGAAAATGCTGAACATGTTATGTTGGTTGACCTGGCTCGAAACGACCTGAGTAAATATTCGAAAAACGTTCATGTAAGATCGTATAAACAAATTCAGTTTTATTCGCATGTAATTCATATGGTGAGCAATGTCTGTGGTGAGTTGCGACCTGAGTTTAACTCCTTCGAAACATTAAGCGGAACTTTTCCTGCCGGAACCTTGTCGGGAGCACCCAAGCACCGTGCCATACAGCTTATTGACGAGCTTGAAAACGATGCCCGCGGGTTCTATGGCGGAACCATAGGTTTTGTCGGCCAGAAGAGTGAACTCAACCAGGCCATTATCATCCGTTCATTTTTAAGCAAAAACAACCAGCTTATTTACCAGGCCGGTGCCGGAATTGTTGAAAGCAGCCAGGAAGAAAATGAGCTTCATGAAGTATTCAATAAAATAAATGGATTGCGAAATGCATTGAAGGAAGCGAATACGCTTTTTAAACCTAATATCCATCAGTCCGAAGTCAGCACAACAAATTAGCCCTTCAACTGAAAAGTCACATTAGATTACAGCATTAAAACACACAAAATGAAACTATTAGTACTGGATAATTACGACAGCTTCACTTACAACCTTGTTCAATTGATTGAGAAAACAAGTGACATCGAATATGAAGTTTGTAAAAATGATAAGATTACACTGGACCAGGTAAACGAATTTGATAAAATACTTCTTTCGCCCGGGCCAGGAATTCCCGTGAATGCTGGCATTATGAATGACCTGATCCGAATGTATGCTTCAAAAAAATCCATTTTGGGTGTATGCCTGGGTATGCAGGCAATTGGTGAGGTCTTTGGTGCAAAACTTATAAACCTTGATACCGTTTACCATGGAATCGCCACGGAAATTGAGTTAATTGCAGAAGATCCGTTATTTGACTATTGTCCGAAAAAATTCATCGCCGGCCGTTATCATTCGTGGGCAGTGGATTACCAAAGTATTACTGATGATTTAATCGTCACAGCATTAGATGTTGAAGAGTGTGTGATGGCATTAAGGCATAAAAGTTACGATGTGAAAGGCGTGCAGTTCCATCCTGAATCTATACTGACGGAATACGGAGAGCAAATTATAAAAAATTGGATAAATAGTTAATGAAACGAAAATAATGATCGAAATATATTTAAAACTCAGCGCAGGGCATCACCTTGCAGTTTCTGAAGCGGAACTGTTGATGAAAGGCTTATGCGAACAGCAATACAACGACCACCAGGTAGCGTTTATATTGGGTTTGTTCAAAACCCGTATCATGGATCTAAACGAACTTACCGGTTTCCGGAATGCGCTGATGAGCCTGTGCATCCCTGTTAAACTGCAAAAACCGACGATAGATGTTTGTGGTACCGGCGGTGACAATAAAAACACATTTAATATTTCAACGTTATCGGCGTTTGTGCTGGCGGCATCAGGCGTGCCAGTCGCAAAACATGGTAACTTTGCAGCAACTTCCGTTTCGGGTTCTTCTGATATTCTGAAACATTTTGGTTATAACTTTAAAACTAGTGAACTGGAATTGCAGGACGACCTCGAAAAAAACAATGTCTGCTTTATTCATGCACCAAATTTTCACCCGGCATTAAAAAATGTCGGACCGGTGCGCAGAGGTCTGAAAACCAATACCCTGTTTAATCTCATGGGACCGCTGGTAAATCCTGCAGAAACCGAATTCAAATATGTTGGAGTTTATAACCGCTCTGTTGCCCGGCTTTACAATTTCTTTCTGCAAACCGCAACAACACATTATTACCTTGTCAATTCACTCGACGGTTATGATGAAATCAGTTTAACATCGGATGTTCTGATTACTTCAGGCAATGGCGAGCAAGTGATCCCAATGGATGAACTTCCTTTTAAAACCATTAAACCTGAGGAAATAGGCGCTGGAAACAGCATTGAGGACGCTGCTAAAATATTCAGTGCAGTTTTAAAAAACGAAGCAACGGATCCGCAAAAAAACGTTGTAATTGTAAACAGTGCGTTTGCAATGCAATGTTATACAGGCAAACCGCTGGATGAATGCATTTCAGTCTGTACTGAAAGCATTGAGTCGAAAAAAGTATTTCAGTTATTTAACCGGATAATGCGAAGCTAGCAATGAATATTCTGGAGAAAATTGTCGTTGAAAAGCGAAAACAGGTAGAAGAAGATAAGCAACTGATTCCGGTGGAATTGCTTGAAAACTCTATTTTTTTCGGCAGGGAATGTGCCTCCTTGAAGGAATGCATTACCAGAAACGACAAAAGCGGTATTATTACCGAAATCAAGAAAAAATCGCCTGCTTTGGGTGCAATAAATCCCGGGATTAATGTGGAAAATCTTGCAGCAGCATACACTCTGGCGGGAGCAAGTGCTTTATCGGTACTAACGGATAACAAGTTTTTCGGCGGGTGTAATGCTGATCTTATTGCAGCCAGGGAAAACACAACCATCCCGATTCTGCGCAAAGACTTTGTAATTGACGAATACCAGGTTATTGAAGCTAAATCCATCGGTGCTGATATTATTCTCTTGATTGCAGCGATTTTAACTAAAGAAGAAATTGCGCAGTTTACAGATTTCGCTCACAAACTGGGGATGGAAGTAATACTGGAAGTTCATGCAGAACAGGAACTGAAAAAAATCTTTCATAAGGTCGATGTAATTGGTGTGAACAACCGCAACTTAGAAACCATGCAAATTGACATCGCCACTTCTAAATCAATGGCAAAGCTTATTCCTGCAGGGTTTCTTAAAATATCAGAAAGTGGAATCGAGAATCCCGAAATTGTGCTCGAACTTAAGCAATTTGGGTACGATGGCTTTTTAATCGGATCGTATTTTATGAAGCATCCCGAACCGGGCAAAGCATGCGCGGAATTCATTCAGCAAATTAACAGGCAAAATAAATAGTAAAATGGAGCTTAAAGTCTGCGGAATAACCACTACTGAAAATATTATGGGATTAATCCCCATGAATATTTCACGCCTGGGATTTATTTTCTATCACATGTCGAAGCGCTACGTTTATGGGAAACTGATTGAAGACGGTTTGAAAGAAATCCCTAAACATATAAAAAAGACCGGTGTTTTTGTGAATGCTGAAACCTATGAAATCGAACAGATTATTGATCAGTACAATCTCGACAGCATACAGTTGCATGGAGATGAAACACCTGAATTTTGCAATCATTTCAGGGAAAAGACGCAAGTAATTAAAACGATTTCGATAAAGGATAAGAGTTCATTTGAAACTGCAAAATTATATGAGGACGCCTGTGATCTCTTTCTTTTTGACACTCAAAGTGAACATTACGGCGGAACAGGTAAAACCTTCGACTGGCAATGGCTTGAAACATATACACTGGATAAACCGTTCTACCTGAGTGGTGGTATTAGTCTCGAGAATATCGAAGAAATCAAAAAGATTAAACACAAGAAATTACTCGGTATCGATATCAACTCAAAGTTTGAAATCCGTCCCGGAATAAAAGATATAGAAAAAATAAAGCAACTCATTAAACTAATGAATGGCTGAAAGTAAGAAATAATGAAAATTTAAACCACAGAGACACAGATTACATAAAGTTTCACAGAGAATTACTCAGTGGTTCTTTGTGCCCTCTATGCCTCAGTGGTTTAAATTGAAATAATTCAGCTCAATAAAGTATAATCAGGAAACTACAAATGGAAGCAAATTATCAGACAAAATCAGGATACTACGGAAAATTTGGCGGCGCTTATATCCCCGAACTACTGTTTAATAACGTGGATGAACTGCAGAAAAACTATGAAAGAATCATCCGAACCGCCGAATTCCAGAAACAGTTTAAAAGGTTGTTAAAGGATTATGTCGGCCGGCCAACACCACTGTATTTGTCTGAAGCTTTATCGGCGAAATATAATGCTCAGATTTTTCTGAAGCGTGAAGACCTCAATCATACCGGCGCTCACAAAATCAACAATGCATTGGGACAAGCTTTGCTTGCCAAAATGATGGGAAAGCAAAAAATAGTGGCCGAAACCGGTGCCGGGCAACACGGAGTAGCTGTTGCAACTGCCTGCACTTTGTTAGGATTATCCTGCGTTGTGTTTATGGGAGAAACCGATATTGCCCGTCAGTCACCAAATGTAGCGCGCATGAAAATGCTTGGAGCAACGGTTATTCCTTCACTCAGCGGAACAAAAACGCTAAAAGATGCCACCAACGATGCCATCCGTTACTGGATTAACCACGCTAATGATACCCATTACATTATTGGTTCGGTTGTAGGCCCCCATCCGTATCCGGCTATTGTTGCTAAATTCCAATCGGTGATCAGCAAGGAAATAAAAATCCAGTTGAAGAAACAAACCGGCGATGCCGAACCTGATTATGTAATCGCATGTGTGGGTGGCGGAAGTAATGCCGCCGGGGCTTTCTATCATTTCCTGGGTTCAAAAAAGACTAAACTTATCGGTGCCGAAGCAGCGGGAATGGGTATTCATTCCCACGAAACTGCAGCTACTCTAATGGTTGGTTCGGTTGGCATCATTCACGGATCGAAAACCTACCTGATGCAGAATAAGGATGGACAAATTACTGAGCCATACAGCATTTCAGCAGGTCTTGATTATCCTGGAATCGGTCCTTTGCATGCCTGGCTTCATGAAACCAAGCTGGCGACTTATTACGCCGTAACGGACCAGGAAGCTCTGAACGCTGCAAAAGAATTAATTCATCTCGATGGGATTATTCCTGCACTCGAATCGGCTCACGCCTTTGCATTGTTGCCAAAGATGAAATTCAAGCCAACCGATGTCGTCGTGATAAATCTCTCGGGAAGAGGCGACAAGGATATGGAGACGTATTTAAAATTTATTTTGTAGATAGAAGATGGAAGTTGTCTGTCCACTATAATTCCAGGTCTTCCGACTTCTGACTCCCAATTTCACGCCAAATTTACTATCTATACCTAAAAAAATACCCCCATGAGCACTTTACAACAAACCATACTCAAGAATAAAAACAACAATTTATCCGTCTTTTTCACTGCTGGATTTCCTGCCACAGAAAGCACTAAGGAGATTCTAGGCATTTTAAATACAACCGTTGTCGATTTTATTGAGATAGGAATTCCATTTTCCGACCCATTGGCAGATGGTCCTGTTATCCAGCACTCAAGCACTTTAGCACTGAATAATGGGATGACACTGGAGCTTTTGTTCGCCCAACTGAAAGAAGTAAAGGGGGAAGTCACAAAGCCATATTTGCTGATGGGTTACCTCAACAGCCTGCTTGCTTGCGGTATTGAAACGTTTTACCGGAAATGCAGCGAAGGCGGCGTTCACCATATTATTATTCCGGATCTTCCGGTAAATGAATTTTTAATTGAACACAAACCCTTCGCCGATAAATATGATGTATCCC
>CAIWMA010000378.1 GCA_903913645.1 uncultured Bacteroidales bacterium
CCACCTGTTTTTTTTCAAATCATCTTCAATGATTCGGATAAAGCTTCATATTATGACGGACTGGGTTTTGAATCAACTCATGATCATAGCATTGCAAGAGTCGAAGGTGGACGCTTAATTCAATCATTTCCTCATGAGGTTGATGACCTGGTTAATGAATTAGTAGAAAAAAATGAAGCTATCATACCTTTGGTCGAAGACTATATAAATGCTTTTGAGGCTGACATTATTAACTTATTGGTTGGCCCCTTGGCCGAGGCTAAGGAACGAGCACGAAATAACTTGAGCAACTTATAAAATTGCCGATTCCGGCATGGCGACATAATTCCATTGCCTCAGATGCTTATCAAATACAATTCGCATTGATTCTTTAAACCCCACCATAACTTTTCTGCCTGTTTCATAAACCCTATTAAAAATACAGGCAAAGACTTTTAATCCTGTTTTTGTTGTTGTTTTTTCTATTAACTCTTTCATAAATAGATGACTGGTTAAAACCATGCCAGACATGGCGCGAGTAATATGAGGAAATACCAGATGCTCAATAGGGTTCCATTTAGACGTGTACGGGGGGTAATGCGCTATCCTTATTTCAATGCCAATCTTTTCCACCAATGCCTGTAAATCCTGCTTGAAAATATAGTGTCTGGAGGAGTTACTGCCGCCGCCATCCATTAACATTAAAATGGATGTTGCCCCTGGATAATACTGGATGCCATAGGTGTACCACCAGTGCCGAATCGAATCACAGGAAAACTCACTGGTGTCACGACTGGTCCCAATGTTAACGTAGGCTTCGTTGCGGTCTATATCATAAAGTGTATGAGGCACACCTACACCTTCGGCTAATGAAGGAAAATCATGATCAAAAACCTCGATAGTTTTAGTCGTATAAACCTTACCTTCGCGAAACAGATCACCTATCAATTCCTTTTTTTTGCTATCCACGCTGAGAATAGGATTGCCCGTAGCCGTATATAAACGCCTCAGCTCAGCGATCCGTTCAAACTGAGCGTTGCGGTTTATATGGCTGCCAGTCGCTTTATTTTTCATGGCCTTGCGCTTCACATAACTATTCTTTTTTAATAATTTTCTGACAATATTACGACTGACTTTGAAATCCTCTTCAGCCAATAGAGAGCCGATTTTGGCGCAGGTTAAATTGGTCCATTTTTTCGCTTCATCCATCGGGTCGCCTGCCGTATGTTCTTTTAAAACAGACAAAAATACGTCATTAATATCTGTTTGCTTTTGAATAATTTGTTTTCGGCCACCGCCCGCTTTTCTGTCTCGTCTTTTGGAGATAGTTGCCTTCTCTTTCAGTTCATTTATCCCGCGGCCAATGGTATTGCGAGAACAGAAAAACAGTTGAGCAATATAACTGATGCCCCCATAGGGAAATTTTGATGCTTCAACCCCCGCATACAACCGCTTATCTTTTTCGGATAGGCGGTTAAACACTTCTTGCATTTGTTTTTCAATTTCTATTGGGTAAGCAGACTGCATTATAAGTTTTTTGGGCAATGTTTTAGTTCTTTAACTTTACCGCATTACAACGACTACTTGCTCAAGTTATTTCGTGCTCGTTCCTTAGTAGAGAGAAAAACAAGTGTTCAATAAGCATGTAAAGTACAAAAGGCAGGCGGGGAATAGTGCAATTCATGTATAAAGCACCTGATTGATATAAAAGCTAATTTTATTGCTATACGCCGTGCGGTTAAGTTTGCGGAAATTATGATCGAGTTATTTCATTAGAGAGCAAGGCTTCACGAGACAATAACCC
>CAIWMA010000379.1 GCA_903913645.1 uncultured Bacteroidales bacterium
AATAGTAAATTATAAAATAACAAATAGCAACTCAAAATCAATTCAATAACACCCATAATCTCTTCTCTAACCCCCAACCCCTCAGTCCCTCAGTCCCTCAGTCTCCCCCTCGTCCCCTCGCCCTTCGCTCCATCACTCCAACCCCTAACCCCTAACCCCTAACCCCCAAACCCCAAACCCCAAACCCTAATCATGCATCCCTTTATTCAAGGCATAATTCTCGGACTAACATTGTCGGCATTACTTGGCCCGGCTCTGTTTACGTTGCTGCAAACCAGCATACACCGGGGATTGAAATCGGGGATTTTCCTGGCATTTGGGATTTTCCTGAGCGATGTGAGTGTGGTATACCTTGCGTTACTGGGAGCTTTGCAACTGATAAACCAGAAAAACAATTATATAATTGTCGGAGTAATAGGAGGTTCTATTTTGATTGGGTTTGGGATATACACTTTCCTCCATAAAATTAACATTGATGATAACAACAAAGGCATCGAAGTTCGTGTACCGGGTCCGGTGACCTATATTTTGAAAGGTTTCTTTCTCAATATTATGAATCCGTTTGTATGGTTCTTCTGGATTTCAGCAATGGTTGGAGTTAGTGCTACTTTGGCCGGAGATAAGCATGCTATAATGACGTTTTTTATTGGTACCCTGTTAACCGTTTTAAGTGCCGATATATTAAAAGTATTTATTGCCCATAGAATTAAAGACCACCTGAATGTGAATATTCTGGTACGGGTGAATCACTTTGTCGGGATATTTCTTATTGGCTTTGGCATGTTCTTAATTGTGAGGGTGTTTTTTCATTTCTAGTGAAGATACAAAAGTATCCACCCGGATTATAGTCCGGAAGTCTGCCAGGTAGTGTATCCTCAATTCATATAAATTCAAGATGTCAATTTGATATAGGAAAGCCTCTAAAGGTTGCTGGAATTCGTGTTTGCTCAATACAGAATAATGCATTACTTTTGCAGCCCGAATAAATGGCCTCATAGTTCAACGGATAGAATAGAAGTTTCCTAAACTTTAGATACAGGTTCGATTCCTGTTGAGGCTACTGAATAACCGCTTTAAATCATTGTATTTAAGGCGGTTATTTTTTTATGAACCTACATGCACTATATTGCGGTGTTTTAACCCGGCTGTAAACTATTCGTGTTTGACGCTTTTATAGAATTTAGGTTTAATAAGTTTACCAATTTGAGATGCAAACAGGTATATGAATAGGAAAGTTGTCCCGGTATTTTTTAACATCCTGCTTTTAAACCATCCCAACCTGTTTATTTTTTGTTAATTCCTTCTTTGTGCACGGATAACCTCTCTCCTTTACCGCCCATAAAAAATGCTATTAAAACCACATCCTCATTTCCTTTATTTATGCCATTATGAAATGTGTTTATTACTTCTGCAAAGGAAGAGTTTTCTTTGAATTGCAAAGTTTTGTTATTCTCAAATTCCACCGTAAGATTTCCTTTGAGAATATATGCAAATACGGGAAATTCGTGTTTATGCCATCCAGTTGAATCCCCGGAAGGTATAGTTATCTTCATGATAGTTACTTCGTCACCCCTGAAATCAGGATATTGAATTTTTTGCCCGATGGAAGTCGTGTCCGTTTTTAATAAGGGTTCGATTCTAATGCCTTTACTGTATTGCGATTTCCCGACAAAACAAATAAACATTACTGCTACTGTTAGCACTATTCTCTTCATAATTCCTGGTTTCTGTATGTATAAGCAAATTAATTTCAGGCATGACTATTTTGCGTTTATTATGCCATCATGAGCCGGGGATTCGAACCAGTAAGGCAAGACTCCCAGCCATTTTTGCAGCCGTTATGCCTGTTCCACATCGCAAAAGTACTAAATTAATATAAAGAGATTAAGCCTGAAATACTGATAATAAATAGAATATCAGTAATTTAGATAGATAGTGTTGTTTTTCGTTGAGATCTACCCGCTGTTTTATTTATTCAAGGCATCCATTGCTCCAAGCACAAAGAAAAGCGGGGCATTCCAGTTTATGGCTACTTCGTTGGTCGAATAGCTGCACATGGCGTCCGTGTAGGATTTGGCGGGGAAAGAGGAACGTGTAACACCAGGGCAGTCTGTTAAAACTATTGTATTGGGTCCGCCAGCGAGGAACCCGGGATAAGGTTCGGTAACGCCATCGGATCCTGACGGGCGGTGGTGAATATTCATTACTCGTTTACCTCCAAAGCCTGTTACGAAACAATACCCGGTGGCATTGCGGCCAAGTAAATAATCGACATCGCCCTGTATGGAAGAGAGGTATTTCTTGTCCTTGCTGATTTTGTAAGCAACAAATTTAATGATTGCCTGGTTTGCAACATCAGAATTGCTTCCCCATTTAAAAAAATCCAGACTCACTTTATATGGCGAGCTTTCTGATTTCTCAACTAATTTATCGGCGAATGACAAAACTATCTTTTGAGCTTCAGTTTTATATTCTAATGCTTCAGGATTCTCGCTAAGCGAAATTGATAGTATCCCTGTTATTCCTGAATAATCCCAGGATGGAACGCTGATTTTCTGTTCCGAAATTTCCTTTGCCGAAATCAATTTCGGGTTGTTTCCAGCAAGCCCAAGTTCCGTTGAAGCCCAGAAAAATTCATCCTTTATTTCCATGTCATCATAAGCACCGGTTGAAATATCAGAGGGATTTTTGAAATAAATCGCAGGATTGGCTTTTGCCCAGGCATATGCTTTTTTTGCGGCATCAAGGCAGTTTTTTCCAAGAATTTTTAAATCGGCAAACGCACTTTTTGACAAAACACGCGAAGCCATAGCCATAGTGGCGGCAAAATCGAGTGAGGCGGCGGTCGATTTCGATACAACATACCTGGTGTCAGTGGCTTTAACGGGCATGACGAAACCACTGAACTTCTTATTGGTAAGCTTATGATAAACCCCGCCATCGTTAGGATCCTGCATGGTTAGCATCCAGCGGAGGTTATATAAAAGTTCATCCAGTACATCCGGAATTTTGTTGCTGCTTTCCGGGATATTGTCTTTAAAAACCTTTATATACTCAGGATACAACTGGCAAAAAAGCAACAAAGTGTAGGTGCTTATTCCACTGTTGACTATGTATTTATTATAATCTCCTGCATCGTACCAGCCACCGGGACTTGAAATCTTATATCCTTCAGGTCTTTCAGCCGAAGCTGCAGAAGAATGTACGAAAACCAAGGTATCGGGATGACCGGCCGGCCTGGCCCATTTACCTCCAAACTCTTTCGTAATTTCCATACCTGAACGGTTGAAGTAAAACGCTTTTAATGAGGCTTTCGCAATGTCGTTGTAAATACCTTGCTTTATCTCAAAAACATAGGAATAAACCGCTTTGTTGGTAAGGCAAATCTGGTATTTGCCGGGAGTTATCACTTTTGAAAAATCAGCGGTGGAAACACTGTCTCCGGATAGATCCCAATATTTAAAAGGCCCCGGCTTACCTGTAAACACAACTTTTCCATTACTTACATCAACCACTTCAAATGTATTGGCTTTTACTCGCAGCAAAGCTATTTTAACGGAAGTGGGAAGGTAGCCAACCTGGTTGACCAGGATACGATCAAGCGTATCAGGAGATAATTCTCCGCCTGTGATTCCCTGATTTGCAGACGAACTGCAATTGCAGCAAAGCGAAATTGTAAGGATAAGCAGAACTGTGGAGAATGTTTTCATAGCAGGAATTTGTTATCCCAGGATGACCTGAACAGTGTGTTCCAATCCATCGCCGAATAAAGGAACCATATTCGAAGTTTGTGTCTTGCCATCAATAGTTACTTCCTTTACGCCTTTTGATTTGCCATCAGGATTTTTAACTTCGATCAGGTAGGTTGCGCCTCTGAATTTTCGGGTTACCTTATACCCTTTCCAGTCGGCAGGAATACAAGGATCGATTTTAAGTCCATCATAATCGGGCTGTACGCCCAGGATAAACTGAGTTATCGTATAAAAATTCCATGCTGCTGTACCTGTGAGCCAGGAGTTTTTGGCTTCGCCTGGTTTAAAAGCATCTTTGCCTGCAATCATCTGAGCATATACATAAGGCTCTGTTTTGTGCAATTCGCTGATATCTTCGAGGTACGACGGGCATATTTTACGGTAGTAATCCCAGGCTCGGTTGCCGTTACCTACCAGCGTTTCGCCAATCATAATCCATGGATTGTTATGACAGAAAATTCCCGCATTCTCCTTGTAACCAGGCGGGTACGTGGATATTTCGCCATACTCCACATAGTATTTGCTGAATGCCGGGTTATTGAGTACAATCCCATGATCGCAATCCAGGTGTTTCTTTACCGAATCAAGAGCCTTGGTTACCATTCCTTCTTCCAGTCCAATACCTGCCATGGTGCACCATCCGTTGGATTCGATAAAAATCTTTCCTTCAATATTTTCGTGCGAACCAATTTTGTGGCCATAAAAATCATAGGCGCGCAGAAACCAGTCTCCATCCCAACCGTGAACTTTTATGGCTTTAACCATTTCGTCTACATGCTTCTGGGCGCGGGTTGCTTCCGCTGTGTTTCCAGTTCTTACTAATAACTTAATATAATCCCTGCCATAAACAACAAATAATCCGGCTATCATCAGGCTTTCGGCTTTACTTTCCTCCGATTTGTTTTCGGTAGTCTGGAAACTTTCATTCGGATCGTTCGAAAAGCAATTCAGGTTCAGGCAGTCGTTCCAGTCGGCACGGCCGATTAGCGGCAAACCATGTGGCCCAAGGTTATTAATAACATGGTTGAATGAAACTGTTAAATGCTCAAAAAGCGAAACTTCCGTTCCTGCCTTATTATCGTAAGGTACTGGCTCGTTTAGAATACTGAAATCACCGGTTTCTTTAATATAACATGTGGTTCCAAAAATCAGCCACATAGGATCATCGTTGAA
>CAIWMA010000380.1 GCA_903913645.1 uncultured Bacteroidales bacterium
CAGTGAAGCAATATTATACGATCCGTCCATGGTCCAGAAATGCATATCATGTAAATCCGTAATGCCTTTTATACCGGAAAGATGCGTTTTAAAATGATCGACTTGTTCTTCCGATGGTGTTGCCTGCATAAAAATTCTGAAAGTTTGCTTCATGTTACCGAAAACCCTGAAAAGTATAAAGGCAGTGATACATAAGGATAAGAGCGGATCGAGAATCGGAATATCGTAATATTTCATCACAATACTGGCGACAAGAACGGCCACCCATCCTAAAACATCTTCCAAAAGGTGGATAGAAATAACTTTCTCATTCTGACTGTGGCCGCTTTTTAACCGGAACATAGCGAGTGAGTTAATAATTATTCCAACAATGGCAAGGTACATCATGCCCTGGGTATGCACAGGCTCAGGTGTGATCAATCGTGGCACTGCTTTGAAGATAATAATCACAGATCCGATAAGCAAAATAACCGCACTCAAAGTTGCACCAACCAGCGAATATCTTTTGTAACCATATGTATAAACATCATCCCGCTTTTTTGTGGAAACACGTTGAAAATACCACGCCAGCCCGAGTGCCACCGAATCACCCAGGTCGTGAAATGCATCAGATAATATAGCTATACTGTTAGTGAAAATTCCTCCGGCTATTTCTATCAGGGCAAAAACGGCATTGAGCCAGAAAGCCATTTTCAGGTTCGAAATAGCCATGTGTTCGTGAGAATGAGAATGATTATGAGCCATGCAAAAAGTTAATGGTTAATGGTTATTGGTTACTGGTTACTGGTTAATGGTAATTAGTTATTGGCTAATGGCTATTGGTATTTATGATTGGTTATTAATTGCTGGTTACTGGCTTATTGATCTGTTTTTCATTTAATTGAACATATTTTCCTTAATATATCTCCTAGTCACCCTATCTCTAAATCTCTTAGTCTCCCTATCCCTAAGTCCCTCAGTCTCCTCTCACCAAGTCGCCCGGTCGCCCTTCTACAAATTTACCCTTTTCAACCGCAGACTATTTAACACAACAGTCACCGAACTCATTGCCATTGCTGCACCTGCAATCATAGGACTCAGTAGAAATCCTGTAAACGGATACAGCGCACCAGCAGCAATTGGGATGGCGATAATATTGTAGAAAAATGCCCAGAAGAAATTCTGCCTTATGATACGAACCGTAATTTTGGACAAACTTATCGCTTCTGCAACTGCTCTCAAATCACCTTTCATAAGGATAATACCGGCGCTTTCGAGAGCAATATCCGAACCGGTAGCCATTGCAATTCCCAGATCGGCTTCGGCCATAGCTGCAGAATCGTTGATCCCGTCTCCGACCATGGCAACTCTGTAGCCTTTTTGCCGTAAATCTTTTACAAAATGATTTTTGTCAACCGGAAGCACGCCCGCAAAATAATTCCGTATACCTGCCTTTTCAGCCATCAGCAATGCTGTCGCTTCCTTATCGCCGGTTAGCATAAATACTTCTATACCTTCCTTCTGAAGTTTGCTTACAGCTTCAACAGCATTTTCTCTCAGCGTGTCTTCAATTGAAAATCCGGCAACAATTCCCTTGTTACAGGCAAAAAAGACAGAATTATCCACATCTGAATCAGTGGGAACACTAATCCCATTCTCAATCATCAAAGTTTTATTTCCAACCAGGCAGGAGTAATTCTGGCAGGATGCTTTCACACCTTTACCTGGGACATCCTCAAAATTATCAACCGGAAGCATCTGCATACCTTCAAAAAGAGAAGCAACAGCATAAGCCAACGGATGTCCTGACCGCTTTTCGATAGAATATAATAGCTGTTTCAAGGTTTCGTCTTGTCGGAACCATTCGCTTTTAGTTACTACGGGTTTGCCTGTTGTCAGCGTTCCGGTTTTGTCGAAAATTACGGCATTAACCTTACAAGCTGTTTCCAGGTTCGCTGCATTCCTGATAAGGATTCCCTGCGAGGCACCCCGGCCTATTCCGGCCATAAGTGCCGTTGGAGTAGCAAGTCCAAGCGCACAGGGACATGCAATTATTAAAACACTGATCGTTGTAAGAAACGCATAAGTCACTGATGGCTGGGGACCAAATACCCACCAAATTATGAATGTCAAAGCAGAAAGTGCCAGTACAATGGGAACAAATACCGCCGCAATTTTATCGGCAAGCTTTTGAATGGGCGGTTTGGCTGACTGCGCTTCCTGAACCATGGCGATAATACCTGCCAGTAATGTATTTTTTCCGGTTTTTGCCGCAATAATCATCAGGTTTCCCTTCATATTCAAAGTGCCGGCAAAAACATTGGCTCCGTTGACCTTAAACATAGGCAATGGCTCCCCCGAAATCATGCTTTCATCAATATACGAATCGCCGCTTTCAACAACGCCATCAACCGGGATTCTGTCGCCGGGACGAACCATTACCTGGTCACCGGGAGTGACCATCGAAAGGGGAATTTCAATTTCCGCACCCTCTCTCGAAACCGTCAGGTTTTTAGGTTGGAGGCCCATCAGGCTCCGTATTACCGAGGATGCTTTACTTTTCGATCGTTCCTCTAGGAATTTACCGGCAAGTATAAATGCAATAATTACAGTCGCTGATTCGAAATACACATGCGGTTCAAGCCCGGCACTAAGAAATATACCCGGAAAAATTGTATTTATCGTGCTGAACATAAATGCTATACCGGTACTAAGAGCAACCAGTGTATCCATATTCACCATGCGGTGTTTTGCCTGTTTCCAGGCATTCAGGTAGAATTCGGATCCGGAAAAAAGTATCACAGGAAGAGATAATATCAATAAGATCCAATTTTTGTTTTCAATGTGAATTATATGAAACATGGACATTATAAATACAGGAATAGTAAAAATACCTGCAACATAAAGCTTCCTTTTCAGCTCCTTAAAATGTTTAAATTGAATCTCCTCGAGTTTTTCATTCAGATTTTCTTCTTCAATGATTAATCCATATCCTATAGATTCAACAGATTTTGCAAACTCCGATGGAGTAATTGAATCCGGATCATATATAACATAAACATTGGCCCCGGCATAATTAACCGAAGCACTGCTAACTCCGGGTAATGAAGCAATCATACTTTCGACACTACCGGCACAGGCTGCACAAGCCATTCCGGTAACTGCAAAAACATCTTTCCTTGGTGAATTTCCCATACTTATTGTCGTCTGCTATAATCAACAAAGATAAAGCTTGCTGGTTTTAGATAAACCTCAAAAACTGTGACTATTTACGTTTAAAAGCCGAATCAGATAATTTCTTTGCTTTTAAAAATGAAACATAGTGATTCAAGATATCCGAAATCTATTATATTGTCTTTAAATCTAATTAGGTTTATCTTGTTTATTGTCAGGCGTTTCACTTTCTTTCTGCAGCCCATCAATGGCTTCGTCTACTTTTTTTTGTTCTTCTACAGTTAATGCATCATCATCATAATATTGAATCTCATCATCTTCTTCATCCCATTGGTAAATTTTCTTCTGAAAACCATCTCTCCTGTATGCAAAAGCAATTACAATTCCTGCCAGGCCGCCTAAAAGATGTGATTCCCACGAAATATTTTTCCCTGGAAAGAAATCAGGTGAAATCCCCCAAACCAGGCTTCCGTAAAGAAATACTACGAGTAACGAGAATGCCATCATCCTTGGTTCGCGGCGTAGTATGCCACCGGTGAAGTGAAATGTTGCAAGTGCGTAAACTACACCTGATGCACCTATGTGTATCCCTGTATCTACTGCAAAAATCCAAACCCATAAACCTGTAACAAGCCAGCACAATAACAAAATCATAGGGGCCTTTTTACCATAATAATAAAAAAGACCAGCCGATAATAAAAAAAGCGGTAGCGAATTTGAGGAAAGATGAGCCCAATCTGCGTGAAGCAAAGGTGAAAAGATAATGCCACGAAGGCCAACAAGAGATTGTGGTAAAAGCCCGTAATCGGCAAAAGATAAATGGAAACCAACTTCTACTGCCTTAATAATCCAGAGTACCAGAACTAATAATCCCGGGAAAATCAGACTGATGTAAAATCTCTGCTTTTCTTCTTTGTCCATACAATAAGTATTGCTTCACGAAAGTAGTATATTTTACGAGATGAATATAATTGACGCGTAATGAACATATACATATGATATGTGTTATATATGTCCTCTTCCTTGATTTACGATCGTAAAACCTCAGTATTCTCTTTTATTTATCCTTAAAATAAAGAAAATGCGAAATTTACACAGTTCAACTTTACTTTTTAGCTTCTTTTTTATTCTGATTACTGTAGCATCTTCGTGTTCAGAAAATGAAGACGACGTTTCAGCTCCTGAAATCACGATTACTAAACCTGCAGAAAATGATACCATTCATGTGGCAAAAAGCAAAGTCTACATCGAAGTAAAATCAAACAATAGTGCGAATATCGATCATCTGGAGATGACTGTTTCGACCCAGTCAGGAACGCCTTTGTATATGTATGAAGAAGACCATATTAAAAATCATTCTTTTTCATGCAGTGAAGATTTTTCATGTAACGATATAGCGGTGGTTACCAAAGTAAAATTAATTGTTACCTGTGAAAATGAATTTCATTCCTGGAGAAAGAAGGAAGTTAACTTTTACCTGACTCCCTGATTTCTTCACCTCTGTCAAAAAAACAAAAATTGCCTTACCAAACCTTTAGTTTTCGTAAGGCAATTATACTTTTAAATTTATTCGTTAAAGATAAATCAAGCAGAACCAAACTGGTTCTTTTAATCAATGTTTTAGGCCAAAAGCTGATTAAAACACTGCTCATGCAAATCTTTACTGGAAGATTTGGTTAATGGCTAATTCTATTGTTTAGGCAAAGTCGGTTTTACAATAGTAAACACCCTGTTAATGGTAAAGCCCAGGAAAATACCACCGTCTGTCCATTTGTTTGTCGTTTCAGTAATAAATGCTCTTTCGAACATAGGCTGTGCATTCGTAAGCCTGAACTGAAATACATGGCCCCCGGTTTCTAGATCAACGCCTACTGATAAACAATTACCATATTTCGCGGTTTCAGTTCCTGATACGGAATAGGAATTTATAAATCCTGGAATCTGGTAAAAGTATTCTGCATTAATTGATGTACGTTGAGCCACCTTTAACCTTCCACCTATACCTAAAGATAACTGGTCGTTGCGATCGGTGCGGAAATGAACAAGATTTTTGTGGATATAGGTTGGTGTAATCTGTACGGAAAATGCATTGGAAAATTTACGGGCAATCAGTAACTGAGCTACAAACGACATACGGGAAGAGAAATAGTTAGTTCGTGATGTATCAGCCCAATGGAGTGAATTCAGAAAGGTAGCTCCATAAAATGACACAGACACAGGCATAGTTCTTGCACCGTTACATTGCCTAAGGATTTTAGCTTTAACGGACCCATCAAAAGTTTTTTCATAAGAGCTCCGCCCAATTCCGACACTCAGCCAATTATTAATTCCATATTCCAGTCCAAGCCTGATAGTTGAAACATCAAGCCCCCACATATTATACGCACCCTGGTTCAGGCTGCCGAAATCGTGTTCTATCAGGAATTGCAAAGTACCGCTGGCCGGGCTTTCAACAGATTGGCCTAAAACGAGACGAGTCGTTTTAAAAGTTGCGTAAGCATAATTTGTTTTTGGAGTCTCATCCTTCAGCATGTCCATCAGATCCTGTGCAAGTAATTTACCGCTGAAAGCCAGGAACATGAATAAAATGGCAAGTATTTTATTTAGCTTCATAATATTTTCTTTAACTCTTTACCAGCAAAGCCGGTTATTTAACTATTGAACATTTATTAAACTTAATATCGGTTTCATCGTATCCGATACAAACACCTTTGATTTTAACTTTTGTGCCAACAGCTAATGCACCAGCTTCATCATTGTGTTTTTTATACAACTGGCAGGCTATGGTTTTATCGCCAAACATCGAGTCAGCAGCCATCACAAATATTACAGAAACCAGTGAATCATTTTTGTCTATCCGGCTTAAATTACCTGTAATTTCAATTACCTGGTCATTATACAACGAATCTGCAATTTTCCGGTCTGTATTGTACTTACTCCATATTTCCTCTGTTGCCATCGAATAAGCAGGAGTAGCCTTTTCTATATCATCATGTGGTTTATTGACATAAAATTTCCAAACAAGTGCTGCAGCAACAAGTCCGATTACTGCAAGTATAAGACCGATCTTTAATAGTTTTTTCATACTAGTGGTTTTGTTTAATTGGTTAATTGTTCAACATTCCTTTTCTGATCCAGATGTCAATTTTGGTAAGATCACAAGAAGTGAGTTTTCCCCCATTCTGAGGCATTGGCTTGAAGCCAGACCTTTGGTTAATCGCTCCAACAATGCGTGTAATGTTGGTCACAACAGAAGAATAACTGTCAGTTTTAATATTCCCGGAAGGTGAACTTCCACTATGACACGAATTACAGTAACCTGCAAAAACCGGAGCTACCGATGTAGAGTAAGTCACATTTGTTGTATCACACGTGCTGCTTCCCAGGTATAAATCTTCTTCGTTGTCATAATAACAACCGCTGACGGTTAATGTTAGAGCCAAAACGGACACAAGTAATATTTTTAATTCTGTTTTCATTTAAATTATATTATTGGCATTCAATTTATATTTCTTTTTATTTTCAGCAGAACTCAAAATCCTCTTGCCGAATGTAAAAGTTCTTTACGATTGTACAAAATTCAATGAATTATGGACAGGTAGTATGCGTTGCTCCCTGCAAAATCCAGATGCTGATAATATCAATCTGCGAACTTGTTAGTGGTGATTTTGGCTTCGGAGGCATTAATCCCATCAGGTTAGAATGATAGGTTATTACCTTATGAAGTCTACTCTGCATAGGTTTGCCGGCAGTAACGTATTTCGAAACTTCTTCATACGTAGACAATCTAGGTCCTTCGCCTCCACCATGACAACCGGAAACATTACAATTCGAGTTAATTATAAGCATTACATCGTTATCAAAACAAACTGTTGGAGTTCCGGGAGGGAGTTCCGGCTCATGTTTGCAGGCAGTAAGATAAATGCTCAAAAGTGTTAATCCTGCCAATGCAATAAATATTCGTATTTTCATTAATTAGAGATTAAGAATGAAAGGTGTTCCGGTAAAAAATCATAGGAGTAAAATGCTATTTATACCAAATAAAGCAGCAATCTCATATCGATCACAAAATTAAGTGATTTCTATTCTTTATTTCTGTGATAAATGTCACTCCGGCCTATTTATACTGATTCTAAACGCTGCGAAATGAGAAAAATTGTTAAATGCCCGTTACCATTTTCATAATAACTGACATTAATGCAATAATTCATGTAATTTTGAATTTCAATTCTAACGATCTGCATTTTATGAAATTCGCCACATATTCCCTGATTCTTTCCTCTTTGCTACTCATAAATATCAGTGCTTCTGCTCAGTACAAACAGAAACCGGTTGATCCAAAGGCTACAACCATGAAGTTTAATACGCTGATGCAGTTAATAAATTATTATTATGTTGAGGATGTTGACCAGCCCAAATTAACAGAAGATGCAATTGTTGCTGTATTGAAAGAACTTGATCCCCATTCGGTTTATATTTCAAAAGATGAAGTCGAGAAAACAAACGAGCCTCTTGTAGGTAATTTTGATGGTGTAGGTATTCAGTTTCAGATTTATAAGGACACTATTTTAGTGATCTCACCTGTTCCCGGAGGGCCTTCTGAAAAATTAGGTATACTTGCCGGCGATAAAATTATTAAAATCAATCATGAAGATGCCTTTGGCAAAAAAGTCACAACCCAGTTTGTACTCGACCACCTACGCGGTCCAAGGGGAACCAAGGTTGATGTTGCCATTTACCGTAAAGGCCGGAAAGAACTTATTGATTATACAATTACCCGCGACAAAATTCCTTTAAATAGCATCGATGCTTCCTATATGGTTACCGACAACATCGGCTACATAAAACTTTCGCGCTTTGCAGCCACATCTACCGACGAATTTATTGATGCTTGTAATGGATTAAAAAAGCAGGGAATGAAAAACCTTGTATTTGACCTGCGTGGAAATTCAGGTGGATATCTGAATATCGCTTTTGACCTTGCCGATCAGTTTTTACCTGCAGGAAAACTCGTTGTATATACTAAAGGTATACGCAGTCCAAAACAGGATTTTATGTCGACCGCAAGCGGTACATTCGAAACTGGAAAACTGGTAGTGCTTATTGATGAAGGCTCAGCATCAGCTTCCGAAATTGTTTCAGGTGCTATTCAGGATTGGGACCGGGGTTTGATAATAGGCAGGCGCTCGTTTGGCAAAGGTCTGGTTCAGCGTCCATATATGCTACCCGATAGTTCAATGGTAAGAATAACTACAGCCCGTTATTATACCCCATCGGGCCGGTGTATACAAAAATCATATGCTGATGGCGAGGAAGCATATGGGGATGATCTGTTCAAGCGATTAAAACACGGCGAATTGTATCATGCCGATAGCATTAAATTTCCGGATTCGCTCAGGTTTTTTACCATGAACCACCGCGTTGTCTATGGTGGCGGAGGTATTATGCCCGACTACTTTATTCCTCTTGATACTACATTTGCCTCAAAATATTATACTGATATTTTCCGTAAATCGTTGCTGAATGAGTTTACGGTACAATATATTGAGTCAAAACGTAAAGATCTGCTGAAAGCATATCCTGATATAAATGCTTTCAAAAAAGGATTTGCTGATGATCAGAAATTACTGGATGAATTTGTAGCTTTCGCTGAAACAAAGGAAGTTCCCCGCAATGAAAAGGACCTGGAAGCTTCTGGTATGCAAATCAAAACAATTCTTAAGGCTTTGATTGCAAGGAATCTCTTTAATATGAATGCTTATTTTGAAATAGTTGGCACCACTGACGATGAACTGATTAAAGCCATTGACGTGATCAAAAATGATTCGATGTTTCGTAAACTATCACAAGGGAAATAATATAGAGAAAAGGGAATAGGGATTAGGGAATAGAAAAAGGGCTTTTGGGGTTAATGATAAACGATACGTTTTCACTTCGTAGATTCAGTCAGTTGTTACACTAAAGCGAGAAACTCTAAGAGGGAAAACCATGTACCAAACATCGAAATGCATATTTAACCTGTCTGACTTATCTTATTGAGATGATCAACATTTAAAATTTCAAAATCGTTTCCATTTACCTGTATAATGCCTTCATCTTTGAATTCCCTCAGGATGCGTATGGCACTTTCCTTCGACATACCAGACATATCAGCCAGGTCCTGCCTCGAAAGCGATGTACGGAAAGGGTTGGTATCATAAACCTTATCTTTGAGGTAAAGTAATACATCGGCAATCCTTCCAGGCATTTGCTTTTGGGTCAGGCTGATAAATAGCTCATAGTTGTATATAGATTGCAGGCTGACTTTTTTAAGAAAATCTTCTGCGAAATCAGGATTATTACGGATTAAAGATTTAAAAGTAACCAGGTCAACAAGGCATGCAACGGAATCCTCTATGGCCATTGCCGAAAAATGATGCATCTGGTCGGCATAAATACCGGGTCCCAGTATATATTCAACAGGCTTTACAATACTAAGGATCAAATTTTTATCATTATAACCTTCGATATAAGTTTTCACTTTCCCCTGAGTTAAGCAAAGAAAATGCATATTAGGAGTGCCTTGTTTAAATATAAGTTCTCCGGCTTTAAAATGTACTTCAATCCTTTTTTCATCAATCTGATCAAGTTCTGTCTGGCAAAGGCAACTGAAAATATCAGCCTTGTCTTTACAAGCATTGCATCCTTTAATATATTGAGTATATTGATTCACAGGGGTGGTTATTAAATTAACTGAAACATAAAATTATCAGTAAATCCGATTTTTTTTCAGATTATAGACTTGGTTCAATCCGCGCACAAAGATAATGACATATATCAATATATCGGCTGATAAGTATCAAAATAATATTGTCAAACAATCATATTTAATATGAAAGCTATTTCATAAGAAAAGTATTCCTTTGTACTGTTAAAAGAATAACATTTGCATCCTTTCAATATAAAGCAGATAGCCTGTTTAAAACTAAAAAAACACCATCCATGAAAAAGAGATTTCTAAAATTATTGTTCCTTTCGGGCACGTTGCTTTCTTTGCTGACAGCCTGCGAATATGATTATATTGTTCCAACACCTACTCCACCAGTTATTGTTGGTGATACCATTAGTTTTTCAGATGATATTCAACCCATTTTTGAAGCAAATTCGCCAAATTGTGTTGCTTGCCATCCCGCTTCGTCCCAACCTGATCTGGGAGTTAATAAGTCATACAATTCACTGATGTCAGGGCACTATGTTATAGCTAATGATCCTGCAAACAGTCCATTATACACAAAAATCAATACAAATGGATCGATGGCAGGCTATGCGAAAGCTCCTCAGGTTGAGCTCATTCGCCGTTGGATTGTTGCCGGTGCTAAAAACGACTAAACTGATCTATTATCTTTAAAAACAGAAAATAATGAAAAACATATATAAAATACTAAAATTTAGCGTCTTAACGCTTTTGGCACTGATATTAGTCCAGGCAACAACATTTGCGCAGGAAGCTGGTGCAGATACTACGGTTCAGGAGAAACCTGTTGACAAACCAGTCAGGCCGGCATTCGAAAGCGGTCTGTTATTCGACGCCGCTACAACTACACTTTATCCCTCTAAAACACTAGAATTTATACTTGAGCATCGCTTTGGTGTTATTAATACTAAAGATAACAATTATGATATGGCAGGTATCTGGGGAGCTGCAAACATACGTTTTGGACTGAATTACAGTATACTGAACAACTTATCAGTTGGAGTGGGAACCACCAAATTGAATAAAATGACAGATCTTCAACTTAAGTACCGTGTTATAGAACAAACCCGCTCCAACAGCATCCCTGTAACTGTTGTACTTTATGAAGTTGTTGGAATTGATGGAAGTAAGTCTTCAAAATGGGATGGTACTCCAGATACTGCATCAACAAAGAGCTATAAATTCGGCAACAGGTTATCCTATTTCACACAATTGATAGTTTCGCGTAGGTTCAATGACAAGTTATCTTTACAGTTTGGAGGTGCATTTACACATTATAACTGCGTAGATTCGGTATACGACCACGACAGGATTTCATTATCTTTCGCAGGAAGGTATAAATTCTCCCCACAAATGTCACTCATTGTATCCGGTGATTTCCCTCTGGATATAACAGGGATAAAGGACTTCAAGAAAGATGCAGCCAAGACTACGGTTATTTATGATAAACCCAACCTCTGCGCCGGTATCGAAATTGCGACCAGTGCTCATGCTTTTCATGTGTATGTAGCCTCAGCACAAGGTATTCTTCCACAGGAAGGCATAATGTGGAATAAAAACGACTTTTTCAATGGTGGTATTCTTATTGGTCTGAATATAACCCGCCTTTGGAATTTCTAAAGCACAATCACATTTGGAATACTTATTGCAACATTATTTCTATAACCAATAAAATAAACAAAATGAAAAATTCAATTAAACTTATCGCTATTATTTGTACAGCGATTGTTTTTGTTACAGCCAATATGGCTATGGCACAAAAAGCCGGTGGTGCATGGACAATCCCTGCAAACTACAAAAGCATGAAAAGCACAGTTAAAGCCGGTGATCCTTCCATCAATGGAGTTGGTAAAGAAAATTTCAACAAACATTGCAAATCATGCCACGGTGCAAAAGGTTTAGGCGATGGCCCAAAAGCCGCTAACCTGAAAACCCTTACAGGCGACTTTTCAACTACCAAATTCCAGGCTACTTCTGATGGTGAACTGTATTACATGTCATTTATCGGCCGTGATGAAATGCCTAATTTTGAAAAGAAAATTATTGATGTTGCTGACAGATGGGCTGTTATCGGCTACATCCGTACTTTGAAAAAGTAATTTGTTCAATTAATAAAGGGTGTTCAGGCTAAAAACAGAACACCCTTTATTTTTTTTGCCTAAAGAATCCCTTTAATACTAATTGTTCTACAAAAAATGACTTCACTTATTACAAATCGTATTCGAAAAGTCACTGTGCACCTTCTGATGGCAGTCTTCATTATGTTGCTGACTTCCTTAAACCTGGTTGCTCAAACCAAACAAAAAGCGGTAAACGCCGCATTCAACGAAAAATGCCTCAAATGTCACGGGCAATCAAAATACAAGTATTTAAATCCTGAATCCGGTTCAGAAGTTACCAAGAGAATGTATCTTGAAACAATTATTAACCGTGATCTGTTCGCTGAGTCAAATCATAAAAACTTTAAATGCACTGATTGCCATTCCGAAGATTACGATACGTTCCCTCACCCGGGTCGTTTAAGGATGGAATCCAAATACGCCTGTATCGATTGCCACGGAGGCGACGAAAAATATGCGAAATTTAAATTCGAAGAAATAGAAAAAGAATTCCAGTCGAGCGTACATGCTACCAAACACGCCGACGACTTCAACTGCTGGATGTGCCATAACCCGCATACCTACAAAATTAAAACCCGTTCCGAAGAAAAAATCAAAGATATTGTAGCATACGATAACGCCATTTGTCTTAATTGTCACGCCGATATTACCAAATACCAGATGCTGACAGATAAAGTAAATCCGAATATTATACAAAAGCATGCATGGCTACCCAATCAGGCACTGCATTTTAAAAATGTTCGTTGCATTGAATGTCATGCCCGGGCTAACGATTCAATCCTTGTGGCCCATAATATACAACCTAAGGCAAAAGCAGTTAGAAGATGTGTTGAATGTCATTCAACCAATTCAATCCTGATGGCTACGCTTTATAAATATAAAGTTAAGGAAGGCCGGAGCAAAGCCGGTTTTTATAATGGAGTTATAATGAACGAAGGCTACGTAATCGGTGCAAACCGGAATTATTACCTTGGTCTGCTAAGTTTAATAATGTTTAGCTGTGTAGCTGCAGGCATCCTAATTCATGCATCATTGAGAATTCTAAAACGAAAGAAATAATGTCAGAAAAAATATATCTATATCCAATGTGGATCAGGCTATGGCATGCCTTAAATGCCATCTTGATTATACTACTGATCATTACCGGTGTAAGTATGCAATATACTGATCCGTCGAATCCGTTAATCCGTTTCGATATCGCAGTAAAAATGCACAATATAAGCGGAATGATTCTGACTCTCAATTACCTGATATTTCTGACCGGGAGTTTTATCACTCCAAACGGGAAATATTACAAATTAACTTTGAAAGGACTATTTCCAAGGTTGATGAAGCAATTCATGTTTTATACATTTGGTATTTTCAAACATGAGAAAGCTCCTTTCCCTGTTACAAAGGAAAGTAAATTCAACCCGTTGCAACAATTTACTTATGTTATTGCCATGTTTATGCTGGTTCCTATTGTAATAGTAACAGGTTGGGCTTTATTGTATCCTGAGGTTGTACTTACCAAGTTTTTAAGTGGCAGCGGACTAAGAGTCAACGACTTTATTCATGTCATAATTGGTTTCTTTGTGTCTTTCTTTATGTTCATACACATTTATTTTTGCACCATAGGAGCAACTTTTGTGAGTAATTTTAAGAGCATGATCACAGGATTTCATGAATCACACTAAAATCCGGAAGTTTGTTGAATCCTTTCACCCTATTTCGGTGATGATTTATTCATTATCAACCATTTAGCTGTCAAAACATAATTAACAATCAGCAAAAGCCACCCTAAGTAAGGTGGCTTTTGCTATAGATGAGAAATAGAAAGCTATATTTATTTCAGCAATGTATTATGATTAGAGAGAGTCAAGTTTGCAGGAGTGGTTTGAAGTACAATAATCAATAATATATTGACAAAAATCATTTTTATTTTATACATATATTTACGATATTAGATATATCTTTACAAGTACGTAATATTCTTAATCCGAATCCTGGTGTCTGATAAAAACAATAGAGCATTCTATAACTGGCTAAGTCTTACAGGCTTTATCATAACTGCCAACAGTTTGCTCTTAATACTTGTGCTTTATCTGTATTCGGTTATCGCCTCACAATCCAATACCAACCTGGGTCTTTACATTTATATTATACTTCCGGTATTTCTGGTCCTGGGACTTCTCCTGATACCATTAGGAATAATTATCAATATCAGAAAAAGAAAAGCTGCAGGCCATCCTAATGAATACTGGCCATTAGTAGATTTAAACAAAAGGCAGGATTGGGCAACTGTTGTAAAAATATTCCTTATCACTTCAATTTTTCTGGTTGCAACTGCAATGGGAAGTTACCGCGCTTATCAGTATACCGAATCAAATGAATTTTGTGGTAAGCTTTGCCACCAGGTTGAAGAACCTGAATACATAACATATCAGCATTCGTCACATGCCAGGGTTAGCTGTGTCGGCTGTCATGTTGGAAAGGGTTCCGACTGGTATGTAAAATCAAAATTATCGGGACTTTACCAGGTATATTCTGTACTGTTTAACAAATATCCCCGACCTATCCTCACACCTATCCATAATATGCGCCCTGTCAGCGAAACCTGCGAAGGCTGCCATTGGCCAGAGAAATTTTATTCGCGTAAACTCCATGTGCAACGCTCCTACCTGTCTGATTCGGCTAATACCGAGTGGAATATTTCATTACTGATGAAAATTGGTCCGGAGTTCAATTCAAAAGAGAATTCAGAAGGCATACATTGGCATATCAATAAAAATTTCAAAATTGAATACGCTTCCGATACCCGTAACCGGGAGCGCATTCCCTGGGTAAAACTCACAAACCTTAAAACCGGAGAAGTCAAAATTTACAAAGATGAAGAAAATCCAACCGATGAAAAAATACTTGCTTCCCTTGAGAAAAGAACTATGAATTGTATGGATTGCCACAACCGGGCTTCCCATCTTTTTAAATCAGCGCCGGATTACATAGATAATGCATTTGTTACTGGGCTGTTACCAAAGAATCTTCCTTTTTTCAAAGAAGCAGCCATGGAAGCTTTAAAAATGCCTTTTAAAGATAAAGATGCTGCTATGCATACTATTAGTGAAACTGTTCTGAAATATTACAAAGACAAACATCCGGAAGTGCTGAAATCGGATGAACTCCGTATCAATATAGCTATTGCTGCTGTGCAGGAAGAATATAAAATAAATGATTTTCCTGCCATGAAGGCCGATGCTGGTCAATACCCAAATCACATAGGACACCTGGAATCGGAGGGCTGTTTCAGGTGTCATTCCGACAGGCATAAAACAGCTAAAGGGGAAACCATTTCGAAAAATTGCGAAATCTGTCATACAATAATTGCACAAGGACCAACTGGTAATATTGCTTATGCAAATATTAATTCCATGCTTCAATTCGTACATCCAACCGAAATTCGTGAAAAATGGAAAACTGAGCTTTGTTCCCAATGTCACAGGGAATTATATTAATGCTTCGTTTTTCGTGAGATAATAAATGCAATAAAGTATTGTATTCTCTTTTTTAAAATAAACTTCGAATTTTACCGATGAAAATATTGCTTACCGGGAGTACCGGTTATATTGGAAAAAGATTGTTAAAAGAATTACTGGAACAAGGGCATGAAGTAATTTGCCTTGTCAGGAATTTAGAGCGGCTTATGACTTCTGAACAGTCTATGGAATCGATCCGTGGAATTGAAGCCGATCTGCTTAAGCCTGTACCTTCATCACTTTATTCTTTAGATATAAATGTAGCTTTCTACCTGATACATTCCATGTCGACCTCTATTTCGGAATTCATGAACGAAGAAGCATTGTCGGCCGGAAATTTTGCGGATTTTATTAAACAAACGAACTGTAAACAAATAATTTACCTGAGTGGAATTTCCAATTCAAAAAAACTATCGCGGCATTTGCAATCCAGGAGGAATGTCGAAGACATACTTCGTAATTCTGGCAAAAACCTTACTGTCCTCAGGGCTGGAATTATTGTCGGTAGCGGGAGTGCCTCTTTTGAGATTATCAGAGACCTGATGGAAAAAATGCCGGTCATAGTTGCCCCGACCTGGGTAAAAACACTGTGTCAGCCAATTGCAGTGGGGAATGTTCCCAAATACCTTACCGGATGTATGCTCAATCCGGTTACTTTCAATCAGGTATTTGATATAGGGGGAGCTGAGATACTTTCATACAAACAAATGCTGCTTCAATATGCTGAAGTAAGAGGTTTGAAAAGGCATATTTACGTAGTTCCGTTTATTAGCCCCAGGATCTCATCCTACTGGCTATATTTCGTAACTTCAACATCTTATTACCTTGCTGTGAACCTGGTTGATAGTATGAAGGTTGAAGTAGTATGTAAGGATATGCGGTTAAAAGATATTCTTGGTATTACACCACTTACCTACAGGGATGCTTGCCAAAGAGCCTTGGAAAGAATAAATATGGATTCCGTACAGTCGAGTTGGACCGACGCAGTTTCATTAAAAAAAACATCGAATCTGTTTCAGCGTCTCGAAGTTCCGGTGTATGGAATACAAAGGGATAGGCGAATTAACTTTATTCAGGGAAATCCGCAACAAATTTTAAACAAAATATTTTCGATTGGTGGTGAAACAGGCTGGTACTATGCGGATTGGATTTGGAAAGCAAGAGGCATAATGGACAAAATGGCCGGAGGAGTTGGCCTGAGGCGGGGCAGACGTAATGCTTTGGATTTAAAGCCGGGCGATTCCCTGGATTTCTGGCGTGTGCTGATTGCTGACAAGGAAAACATGCGGCTACTGTTGTTTGCAGAAATGAAAATACCTGGTGAAGCATGGCTCGAATTCCGTATCCAAAAAAAAACAGATGGATATTATCTTTATCAAACTGCAACGTTTATGCCTCATGGATTAAGCGGAAGGTTGTACTGGTATACGCTATTGCCTCTACATTTACTGATGTTTAAAGGAATGAGTAAGGCTTTGGTTAAGTGAAATCATCAAATAGAGCAGAAATACATACACCGACGAATCAAATAGTATTGAAATTAACTCATTGTATTTATGACAACGGCCATTCTAACTGGTGGGGCAAACTTATGGGTCCTTATTCCAATCCTGCTTTTCACAATCCTGATTATTTATTTTCTGGTTAAATTTTTCTCGGTCCTTTTCGATTTCATTGAGGCAAGAGGTTGTATGACACTTGGATTAGTTGCACTTGTCGGCTTGCCGGGGGTCCTTGTGCTCAGCCTAATATCCGGCTCAAATGTTATAGCAGTTTTACTGTTAATTTTTGCTCTTATTGGATTAATAACCGGGTATATTGCCCGGGATTCGGAAGGAAATGTTGGAAAATTCGGGACATTTATTATGATAGTTTCTGCTATTACTTTGATTACAGCAATCATACTTAAGTATATACTTAGCCGGTTTTAATCAAAGAATAATAACACATTCATTTATTTATATATTTTTATACGAAGAATTTCGTTGTCTGAATTTTCTTCTTACCTTTGGAATGAAATTTGCATTACAACCTAACATAACTAAAATCTATTAATCATGAAAAATTCAAATCGACTTGCTGCAGTAATTATTACAGCACTCATTTTCATCGCAGCGAATGTTGCTATGGCTCAGAAAGCAGGTGGTGCCTGGAATATTCCGGCAAATTACAAGACAAAAAAGAGCACTGTTAAGGCTGGTGATCCATCCATTAATACTGTTGGAAAAGATCTCTTCGCAAAGCATTGCAAATCATGCCACGGTGCTAAAGGTTTAGGTGATGGCCCTAAATCAGCTACTTTAAAAACAATCGTTCCTTCTTTTGCTACCAGCAAGTTCAAAGCTCAGACTGATGGAGAGGTTTATTTTCAGGCTATAGTGGGTCGTGATGAAATGCCCAATTTTGAAAAGAAAATCACTGATGATGCTGACAAATGGGCAGTTATTGCTTATATCAAAAGCTTATAGTAATTTCAGTATGACAATAAACAAGGTGTTCTTAACAGAGCACCTTTTTTTATGCCCTTAAAACAATTCCAGAATCAGAGTTTCATAAAATACTCAGCATTGATACATTATAAACCGATAACTATAGCTATACTATTTTTTTCATTAATCTTTAAATATCCTTCAATGCTTTTTACTGGTTTTCAGCAAATTAATATTTAATATTTATTCTCATTACCAGCACAAAAACTTTACCAAAAATTATGCATTCTTCTATTATTAAGACTACTTATAAATAGCATCTGGCATATTTCTTTTTAGTATTATTACCTACTTTTGCTCAATGGATATATTCAGATATCTATCTACCTAATTAAGCAAAATTTAAACTCCGCACCTATATGAAAATGCCAAAAAATGCGTATAACTGGATTACTATTACTGGTTTTCTATTGGCAGTCAATAGCATGATAGTAATAATTTTACTCTTCCTGTTTTCGTTGCTTCAAACGGAAAGCAATCCTTACATGGGATTATTCACCTTTATCGTTTCACCAGCATTTATGGTTTTCGGTTTATTGTTGATTCCGATAGGAATGCTTAACAAAAGGAAGAAAATGAAAGGCAAGGAATACGCCACACAAAAATGGCCTATCCTGGATATGAATAATAAAATCAACCGGACAGCTGTAATCAGAATTTCAATTATCACACTCGTTTTACTCGTAGCAACCGCCATGGGAAGTTACCAGGCATTCCATTATACTGAATCGGTTAAATTTTGTGGCGAATTGTGTCATAAAGTGATGGAACCCGAATACACTGCATATCAACATTCATCACATGCTAATGTTAGATGTGTTGAATGTCATGTGGGCGAAGGGGCAGGATGGTATGTTAAGTCTAAATTATCAGGACTTTACCAGGTTTACTCCGTGATTTTCAAAAAATATTCAACCCCGATTGAAACCCCGCTCCATAATTTACGTCCAGCCAGCGAAACCTGCGAAAGATGCCACTGGCCCGAAAAATTCTATTCTCAAAAACTGAGAAACCTTCGTTCTTATATTGCTGATTCAGGAAATACGGAATGGAACACATCGCTTCTGATGAAAGTTGGTCCACAATATAGCGCTAAAGGGCTTTCGGAAGGCATTCACTGGCATATTAACAAAAATATCAAAATTGAATACGTAGCAGGTACCAGGGACAGGGAAAGTATTCCATGGGTAAAATACACTGATTTGAAGACCGGAAAAGTAAAAATATTTATGGATGAAGAAAATCCTGTTAACAAGAAAGCAATGGATAGCCTCGAGCACAGGACTATGGATTGCATGGACTGCCATAACAGGCCATCGCATAAATACCTTTCCGCACCAAATTATATTGACAATGCTATGGTGGCAGGAGTAATTCCTAATGATATCCCGTTTATTAAAATGGCTGCCATGGAAGCGCTGAAAGTGTCGTACAACACAAAGGATTCAGCTCACATGGAAATTAAAAAAGTAATCACTACTTATTACAAAGAGGAACAACCAGAAGCATGGGCTAAAAACGCCCAGAGAATTAACAAAGCCATAGTATCCATAATCGGGGAATATGATAAAAATGTTTTCCCTTTCATGAAAGTTGAAGCCACCAGATACCTCGACCATATTGGCCACCTCGAATCAGATGGTTGCTTCCGTTGCCACTCCGACAGGCACAAAACAGCCAGTGGTGAGAAAATTTCCAGAGATTGCAATCTTTGCCACAGTTTTCTTGCCCAGGGAGTTACAGGAAAAGTACAGACTATTCCTTTGGGTAACTCTATGGAATTTGTTCACCCTACTGAAATCAGAGGTAAATGGAAAACAGCTATGTGTTCAGAATGCCACAAAGTTCTTTATGAGTAATCGATGAGTTTCATTTTAGCTAAGTCTGAAATACTCATATCTAAAACAAAAATCATATAAACATTTAGGTTTATTCAAACGAAAAGCCGCCTTAATAAAGGCGGCTTTTCGTTTGAAGGCAATTGTTTTTCTTTGTTTTAATGTTATTTCAAGTTAAATAAGAACATCAGTTTTTGTTCAGGAAGTAATACTTTCATCCTTTTCCTTTAGTTTCCTGACATAATAAGTCGAAATAACAATTGTGGTAATGGCAAAAGCAAGAAATATCAATATCCTGTAAATGAGATCGATTTTTGCCAGGTCGACAATAAATAAATAGAAAGCAGCAACCAGCAGATTACCCATTGCCATCCACCTGTATTTAATGCTTTTAACATATATGCTTAATCCGAAATAAATTCCGGCAATCAACAGCCACGACACCGTGATATATTGCCCTGGCAAACCGAAGTAGGTTGCATACAAAAAGGAGAAGAAAAGTGTGAAAAGGTAGATATTCCTGATAAAGTCGCTCTTTATATGCAATCGCTCTTTTTGCCAGTTAATAATTCGAGCCGATAAAAACGCTACAACCGGTATTGCAAAATTCACCGATTGTAAAGTGCCCGAAAGATTGTAATACAGTATTGCTAATGTAACCAGCAAAAATGTATTCATAAGCGTTATTATATAAGACCTGTACCACAGTGCCAACGCCAGCACCAGGAAACTCTGGCAAATCAGCAATAAAAACGCATCAGGGAAATGATAGATTCCAAATACGCTTACGCTTATTGCAACAAATCCGAATAAAGCATAAAGTGCCGGTGAATATTTCCATGGAGAATATAACTTGAGAATAACTGAGTAAGCAACACAGTAAATAGAAATTGCAATGAAAAATGGCACATAAGCTGTTGAAAAATGAATAAATACCAGCGATAGCAGCAATAATGAATATGTGGTACCAGCCAGAAGCAACGTTGAGAGTATCAGATTATCAGGAAATGCTTCATTTGATTTCCTGAAAGTAATCACCGAATAAATGGCTGTTATTATCGAAAAATAAATGAATGCATAGTGATACGTTAAATCGCCGGGAGTTTTTATTAAAGAAACCGGATTGGCAAGCAACCAGTAAAGGTTTAGAAGAGAGCCAAAGCATAAAGCAAAAGCCATTGACTTCCACCAGTTATATCTCCAGAATGAATACATTACTAAAGCAGTGGCTGCAATCGAAATCAGAAAAAACACAAACATCTGATTGCAAACAAAAGCAGAGAAAAGGGCTAGGAGGAATGACAAACCTGCCATAAGCTGCGATTGTTTTTTAACGGCGAAATAAAACTGAACCCCGACAACTGTCAGCAAAAGAATTACTGCTAACGGCCAATTTGGCAATAAAGGTTTGTCATTATAAAAATGTAGCCTTAAGATAATATAGTACAATATGATATATCCGAAAAGATTGAACATAAACGAAAGGTATGTGAAACTTCTACGGAAATAGTGCGACATCACGAAAACACCGGCGACGCTTAATCCACCTACAATCAAGGAAATAAAGGGTTTTCCGGCATCGTTAAAATATTGCCACAGAAAAACTATGGCAAAAAACAACACAATATTTCCAAGCCAGGCTAAACCATATTCTCCAATATTTGATTCGAACGGAGCGCTAATCGAAAGCTTTAAATCTGTATATCCTGAATCATCATCTTCAGTATCTTCCTCGCCTGAATCTTGTAACTGCTTAACATTTAAACCGTTCGACTCAAGTATAGCAATCCGCTCTTCGATTGAATCCAAGCGGATAAGAATCTTTGTTACATCTTCGTTTCTAAACTCATTAGAATTCATGTCTTACTCCTCCTAATTTAAAGTAATTATTAAAAACAAGTTAAGTACGCAAGATAGTATGATTGGAAAAGCCCGGATTTTGCTTTGGACAATTTGAATATTCTATTTGAGTAGAAAAAATTATAGATTTCAAAACCAATATTCAGTTGGTCTTAAGCACTTTGAATTTCATGCTCTTCTTGCTTTTTCTTCCACGGAGGGAATAGCCATAAGAGAAATGAAAGTATGGCAAATGGAACAATTAACCAGAAAGCAGCCATCAGATACCCTTCAGTGCCAATGAGGCCGATTTTAAAATCGGTATACCCGTAAAAACTTTTCGAAAACAGCTGGCCACCTATAACCACATTCCACCTCATGAAAAATATTCCGATAAGAATCAGTGCCGGAACAACAATGTAAATTACTTTCCTGATCTTTTCTTTAGGTTTGTAAAACTGTAAGGTCCCTAAAGTGAGCAATGGCAAAACGGTTCCAAACAATCCCTGCATTATAAACATGGTAAAGAAAAGCCTGCCGAACACCAGGTTATGTAACACGTCGAATGATTCTTCTGCCGTGTAGATCCGGTGAATCTGGTCCAAACCTTCCAGTACAAAATCTATCAGCAGGATGTAGAATAAGTATGATGCAATAGTATCAAGGCAAGGCATATCAATTTTAACTTTTCTGATACGGGTGATTACATTATACACCAGCATTACCAGTGCTATTCCGGATACTATGGCTGAAAATAGGAAGATAACAGGCATCAGTACTGTTGACCACCATGGATTTGCTTTTATTGACCCGAAAATAAAACCTACATATCCATGCAACAAAAATGCTGAAGGCACCCCAATAATGGTAACAATGTATCCAAGCCTGTTATCAAGTGCTACTGCTTTGGGTGAAATGTCGGTAGTCCATAAAGAAAAGGCTCTGTATAGGAATCGCTTTAATCCTGTAGTTTCATCTGCCCATATTATCATGTCGCGGCGATAATCGAACCAGATTTCGAGTAACAATACTACCATGAGGTACCATAAATAAACAAACCCAAAAATCGCCATGGCGGAACTTAAGTGAGGTGTTGTCATTATTTCGTAAGCCCTTAAAGGTTTGCCCAGGTGGCTCACCAGTGGCATGGTGGCGACCAGCATAAATGAAAGTGCTGTTAACAAAGCAATTCCATACGTCGGACGTAGAACATGTAATTTAAAAATTCGTTCAAGTGAAGCAAGTATGAAAGCCCCGGCTACCAGTCCAGTTATATACGGATAAAGGACTATGAGTATACTCCAGTTAAGTTCTATTTCATTCGGATATACATATCCATCCACTTTTGAAAGAACTTCATACAGATGTTGCAAATGTTGTGTCATACTATCTTACCTCCGAGCTTAATGCATTATAGAATAATTTTGAACCAGTATTCAGATTTGGTTTGATAACCATACATGTATGATTTTTGAGGAAGTAATTGATCTTACTCTTAGGATCATTTAAATCGCCAAAAATCCGTGCTTCGGTCGGGCACATTTCGAAGCATGCCGGGTTTTTACCTTTATCGAGACGATGGATGCAAAGCGTACATTTTTCGGCGGTTCCTTTTTCCGGATTTATAAAACGACATCCGTATGGACATGCCTGAACACAGTAACGGCAACCTATGCAATAATTCTCATCTACCAAAACTATGCCTTCAGGTGTTTCGAATGTTGCTCCAACAGGGCAAACCTGAACACATGGCGATTTTGCGCAATGGTTGCACATTTTAGGAACAAAAAATGATTTGAAAATATCAGCATCCGGGATCGATTGCTTAAATCCATCGATTCCGCCGTTTGGCGATTCAACTAATACGGTGCCATCGTTTTTGATGGTGTACTGTTCGACCCATGAACGGAAATAGAATGGATCTTTCGGCACGTTATTTTCGAGTTTACATGCGTTGGCGCATTTCCCACAACCAATACATTTACTTATATCGATGCCAATTCCATACCATTTGCCTTTCCCCTTGGGAGCTTCGGTAGCAAATAATACTCCGTCGAAAGGGGTAAGTGCCGAAGCAACAGCAATTCCTCCGACAATAATTGATCCGGCTTTAAAAAAGTCTCTTCTTGTTAATTTCGAGTTGGTTTTTGTCATGGCTGATGAGGATTATGGCATTCAATGCATCTAAGTACTTCCTTGGTTTTTTTGTCTATTGGATTATGCTTCAATGTATTTACCTGGTGTATCATAGACTGGTTTATAGTATCAAATACAATTTTTATACGCGCCGCATTTAATTGATGACACACGGCACAATCTTGTCGCTGATCAGGTTTATGCAACAATAGTGAATCGGGTAAATCCTTACCCTTAAACCTATCGGCATATCGCGCATGCTTCAAGCCCGGGCCATGACAAACCTCACATTGAAGTTGAGCATGAAAACCAACGGCTTTATCCGTTTGCATGTCTTCATGACATTTTGTGCACATGGCGGAGCCTGCATAATGCAGCTCTTTCAACTTGTTCTCGGGAATAGCATCGGCACGGTAATGACCTGACTTTCCAAAAGATTTAGGCGTTAAAACTTGCTGCATTACCAGGAATAGCAGTATTACAACAGCAAAGGCACTAATCAGGCGTTTTATGTGTTGTGGCATATTTAAAGGTTTTGTATTTATATATATAGATGTAAAGATATATAAGAAATCACAAAAGATGTTAATTGTAATCTTATTTATATTAATTCTATTGAACAAAAATAACAGAATCATTGTATGTCCACTTTTTGAGTCCTGAAAGCTTAACTTGTACGTTCACATGCCGACACCTTAATCAATCCAACAAGATTATTGCATTCCGGCGTTTATTTTAAGGTGTCAAACCTTTTCCATCGCAAAGTATTATTTAAACTAAATTCCCTGAGATGTTTGA
>CAIWMA010000381.1 GCA_903913645.1 uncultured Bacteroidales bacterium
AGGAAAGAAACCATAAAGTATCCGGAGGTTGTCCAGATATTCAGCATCATTATTGAGATCAGGGCGGTTCTTGGATTGGTAAGCCAGTCGTTAGCCTGAAAACCAAAATTGCCGAGAATTGAATTGAGCAAACCTTCTTTTGAGTAGATGGCCACAAAAATAATGGAAGTAACTACCGACGAAGTAACTGCAGGAATATAAAAAGCAGTACGAAAGAACGATCTGCCGCGTATTTTCTGATTCATCACAAAGGCCAGGAACAAAGCCAGCATGGTTTGTATAGGAACCACGCCAATGGTGTAAAGCACCGTATTGAGCATGGACTTGTAGAAAATTTTATCTCCAAAAATCTCCACATAATTTTTAATGCCTACGAATTTTTGCTGCGATGCCATCAGTTCCCAGTCGAAAAAACTAATGCCCAGCGAAAACAGAATCGGGATAAACAAAAATATGGCAAGCAACATTAACGGGAAAAACAGGAAAGTGTATGCCCAGAATTGTTGCTCTTTTCGTGTGCTACAGTTTTTTTTCATTGGCAAATTATATTATTACCTACGCAACTTTTTTTAATTGAATCAGGTTACAGATTGAGTAAATTATTTTATTATCCGTAACGGTTTGATGTCGCTTTCCATTTGTTCCAACGTTTCCTGAATATCAGCTTTTTCATAAAAAACTGCCTGAAGTGCAGATTGGGTGATCGTATACCAGCGTTCGTTGTAATCGACCTGGAAAACTTTGGCAAACGCCACACTTCCCATAAAGTACTTGTACAACGGATGATCGATATAGCCGAGTTCAATAGCTACACTTTTTCGTGTTGGCATCGCAATCCCGGTGCTGGTCCACACTTTCATTCCTTCCTTACCGGTAAGGTAACTCATCAGTTTCCAGGTTTCGGCTTTGAGATGATTTTCTTTGGCTGAGCTATACGAAACGGTAAAGGCAATGGTGGCCATTTGTTTGCCTTTAGGCAGATAAGCAATTTTATATCTTACATCTTTAAACTGATCCTTCAGCTGTGGCAAAAACCAACCGCCGGAAATCAGCATAGCTGCACGTTTCCGGCCAAAAACCTCCTCAGTATTGTTCATGCTTACCTGAGAAGGCATAGTGGCTATATTCTTTTCATAAAACCCGTAATAAAATTCCAGGGCTTCTTTAAATTCGGGTGTGTTAACGGTGAGATTTCCGTCTTTATCCTGGAAACTACCCAAATTCTGGTACACGAAAGGCATCAGCTTATCAATGGAAGGCTCTACCACAAATCCATATTGATCTATTTTGCCATCACCATCGGTATCTTTGGTTAATTTCCTTGAAAATTCTTCCATTTCAGCCCAATCCTTTGGTGGTCCGCTGAGGCCAGCAGCTTTGAACATTTCTTCATTGTAAAACAGAACAAAAGGACCGAAATCTTTTGGGATGCCATAGAGTTTCCCGTTTTTGGTGAATGCTTCCAGAAACTGAGGATAGAAATCGGCTAAATCGAAAGTGGTATCCTTGTCGATAAATTCGTTGAGTGGTTGTAAAACATCATAACGGAGATAGGAAGGAGCCAGCCAGTCTTTGATGTAAAAAATCTGCGGAGCTGAATGCGTGCCTAGCATCAGCTGTATTTTCTCAGAATAATTTCCCGGAATAAGTTCAAACTTCACTTTCGTTTTCGGATACTTTTCAGTAAAACAATGCAGCAGTGAATCGGTAAGCCTTTTCTCCGAAGGATTTGATTGCCAGCTTGAAAAGCGGATGGTATTTTCTTTGTCTTTGATGCAGGAAGTGATCAAAGCCAGAAAAGAAGCCAGCAATATATAGATGAGTTTGTTTTTTGCCATACAGAGGTGAATCGAATTATCCAGGCTTAGATTTTATAGTTTTCTATTTTACCACCATCTTCCAGAAACCTGATTTCAGAAGTAAGAGTGTTCAGATCAATGTGAAGAAAACAATTCTTTTCATCTTTTTCCCATGACAGATGTATTTCTGTATCAGGCGAATCAAGTACAGTAAATTCACCATTAAATGCCGGATATTCGTTGCGGAACCTGATAAGTTTCAGAAGGCGTTGAACAACCGGTTTCTGTACTGCTTTTTCAATTTCGGCAACACTGAAGTTCTGGCGGTTAATTTCGCGGCCTTCGCCGGTTAAAGTTACATTTTCAACGTCATTTTCTCCAGCCAGTAATCCCACATAATAAACCTGTGGAACTCCTGGCACAAAAAACTGTATCGCCCTTGCGGCCATGTATGCATCGTCATTGCAATCAATCAGCGAATAGTAGGAACCCCTGATCTGGTGAACATCGAAGCCATCATCCGCTTTTTGCGTGTCAGAAAAAACAAGGCTTAAGTTGGCTCCGCGCTCCATGCAAATATCGATTAATTTTCTGGCTTTTTCGGTATTAATCAATCCATCCATATCCGGTTTTACAGGAACTCCATCGTGGCAATCGAGCATGGTAAACTGCTTGTGAGGCCTCACTTTCAGGTATTCACTCAATTTCGAACTTGTCCTGTTAATTAAAGTGTCCAGGATGGTGTAAGGCAAAATAAAATCATAAATCCAATATCCACGTTGTGCAAGTTTAAACTGGGTAATGAAATTAGCATGAACTTCGGGAAGTAGTTCAATTCCAAGTGGATTGGCAATATCCGAAATCCATTCCAGGAAATGGTAAATCTCAGGTTCGATAAAAAAGCAGCTGGTTCCCGGCTTTTTTGTGATATATCCTACGGCATCAAGCCTGATTAGCTTTACATTCTGTTTGCTGAAATTAACCAGGAATTCCTTCAGCAACCTTCGGGCAAGGCTTGAATTTGTATCCAGATCAATTTGCTCCGAAGGATCCTGTTTCCCAAAAGTAGTCCAGATGTCTTCCGTTTCACCGCTATTCTCAATACTAAAAGAAGAATAAGGTGTTGTGCGGCGTCGGAACATTTTGGCAATATCTTCTTGCACCGGTTTTCCATCCGGCCATATTTTATCAAGATTAATAAACAAATCCGCAAACTCCGACTGGTTTCCTTTTTTCAAATAATCCTGAAACCATTCCGATTGCCTCGAAATATGATTCACCATCAGGTCGAGCATCACATCAAAGTTCTCGCTTATGATCTTAATATCGTACCATGTGCCAAATTCAGGTGCAATTTCCAGGTAAGTTAAAGGCGCAAAACCCCTGTCACCTGATGATGGGAAGGGGGGCAAAATGTGAATTCCACCACCGAAAATACCTGGAAAGTATTTTAAGAGAACGCTGTTGAGTGTTTTCAAGTCACCTCCCAGGGAATCGGGATAGGTAATTAGTTGAACCTGGTTTTTAACGGACATTCTTTATTTTTTTGTTCATTCGTTAATTTATTGGGTAAAAATTGATGGCCGGAAGTCAGAAGACGGAAGACTGAAGCTGCCCTGAACAATATTTTTTCAATTTCAAGTAGCAGGTTATATGACAATTAACTTTATCTGACCTGTGTTTTATCAAAAGAAAGTAATATCAATTTCAAGGGCACTTCGGTCTTCTGACTTCGGTCTTCCAGCCCCTGAAAGCCAAATTTAATTCAGGGTAGAGCCAATTTTATTCAGGTAGTATTACGTCGTATTCTTTTGTAATCACAAAATCTGCCAGCTGCCTGTGTCCGGCAATGATCTTGTGCTCGGTAATTAAAATCTGTTCCGTAAATAAATCATTGATTTCATTTCCCCGGTTTCTTTTTGTACGGTGTTCCAATGTATCCAGCCTGTTTCGTGCTATAAAAATCCTTGTATCCAGGTTTTTAAGCAGAGATGTATACGTTCCCTCGGCAATAACTACTTTAACTCCGATTAAATTGATTGTGGTTTCCTCAACGGAATTTTCGTTGTAGTCGATTAAGGGTTTAGTAATTTCATCTTTCCAGTTTATAGCATCCCTGAGGTTGTTCTCCAGTATGTCAAACTTAATCTCTGCATGTGGTCCAAGCCATTCAAGGTCTTCTTTTCGTTTTATGTCATTCGACTTAGGCGGCAAATGAAAATAATCATCCTGGGCGAGCACGACAGATTTTACACCGTATTTCTCCATTTCATCTGCTATTGCCAATGCAGTTTCTGATTTCCCGCTTCCCGATTCACCTGCAACGGAAATGGTATACCGCGTAGATTTGTTCTTTATTCGTTCAACTATCTGTGATACAATTGTATGAGCTGCTTTTTTGTGATGTTCTTCCAGTACTAAAATATCGCCTTTCATGATCTGATTAGAGGATAATTATTAATTGAATGCCTTGTGCTTATTACATCCTGATAAATCGGGACAACAAATGATAGAAAAATATGGTTTTATTGAATTCACCATATTTATGCTTTTACCTGATATTGACTTAAGTAAAAGTGCTTTAAAGGCCTAACCAGTAAAAGAAAAGAAATTCCAATTTCGTTGGGATTTGGCTTTAATTCTTATTTTAAGATTTATGGGACACCTGAAATATAGTGTCCTTTTATCCGAAGAAAACGTATATATTTTCAGAAATATAAAAGTTTGAAAAAGGGGTGGCTCAAATTCCCAACCTCAATGATAGGAATTATGAGCCATACCCCTCTGACAATCAAATCAAACCAAACCAGACCAATTTAATAAAGGCTTTCCGTTCTTAAAATTCTGTTAGTTGTATCCGTCGTTCTGCTTCAGGTTTTTATTGGCTCCGATCTGTTGACTTGGGATTGGAAACAAAGCCCTGAATGGCTCAGAAACACCTTTCATGTCCCATGCAGCGGTGAATTTGCCGAAACGGATCAGGTCGTTCCTGCGTAGAAGTTCCCAGGTAAATTCTCGTCCGCGTTCGTCGAGAAGGATATTCAGATCGACCGATGGCAATGCCCTGAGTGGATCGCCGGCAGCGAAAGCACGCGCTCTAACCGAATTGACAAGGCCTAAAGCTGTTGCGCCTTTAGGATCGGCAGCACCATTCAGAATAGCCTCTGCTTTCATTAAAACAACATCAGCATAACGGAATATGGCGAAATCATTATTCAGGAAATAAAGTGGTCCTGCACCACCGGGAATATACTTTAATACTCTGGCACCATCAGTTTCTGAAGCATTATCAATTCCTTCGGCTGTAGTATATTCAGGGGTAAAAATAAGAGGTGTAACTCCATCCCTGCAATACAATTTTTCTCCATTTGGACCTAATTGTTGACCAACAAGGAAAATATAATTACGTTTGTCTGTAGGTGTAAACTTCTGGTAAAAGCTCTTGGTTGTCGAAAAACCATTCCAGCCACCACTTGTTAATCCAAACTGTGGACCCTGGTTGTAATGCAAGGTGAAAAAATGAATGTAATACCCCGAGCCCCATGTGCTTGTTGTAGCATTATCACGGAAAGCATAGATGTTTTCAGGGCTGTTGTCGTTATCATAATTAAATATTGATTTATAATCATCAGCAAGGTGATATACGCCTGCATCAATTATTTTATTGCAATATTCAATGGATTTATCCCATTGTGCTGTGCCGGTAAAGACTTTGGCATTAATGTACAACTTGGCCAACAGGAAATTAGCTGCATTTACATTTACCCTGCCTACATCGCTGGTTGCCGGTAATATTGCAGCGATTTCTTTCAGTTCGGTTTCCAGGAAAGTAAATACCTGTGCACGGGTATTGTTTGAAGGAGGATTTGAAGGATCAACTACGTCGGTTACAATAGGTACATTCCCAAACATATCGATCATGTTATAATAATGGAATGCACGGACAAACCTTGCTTCTGCTTCAATTATATCAATATCAGTTCCTGTTAAGCCTGAGCCCTTCAGTGCTTTGATAAAAAGGTTTGCCTGGGCTATACCTGAGGATAAATTATTGTATGCATTATTGATTTCGCCGTTCTCAACGGTCCAGGTATGTTTGTGCAGGCTTTGCAAATCAATTGATTTCCAGTCGCCGCCACGAGCAGGCACTACAGCCTCGTCAGTGCATGATTCGTTTACTTTAAATAAACCGTCCATGTAACAACCGGCAGTTGAATAAACGCCTGACAAGCCACCCAACAGATCACTTTTGGTTTGATACGCATTTTGATCGGTGAGCTGGCTCTTGGGATCCATATCGAGCTTGGTGCAGCTTATGGCAGTCAGTACAACCAGGAGCAATATATATGTTATTTTTTTCATGATTCTTATGTATTAAAAGTTAATGTTTAAACCAACAGAAATGCTGCGCGCTTTAGGATAATTGTTGTAATCGATTCCTACTGAAGAGGCTGAAGAATTTCCTGCGTATGTGTTTACTTCAGGATCGTAACCTGTGTATTTTGTGATTACAAAAAGATTCTGTCCGGTACAATAGATTCTTGCTTTCAACTCTGTTCCGATTTTAACCTTGAGGTTATAACCCAATGTCAGGTTGTCGAGGCGTAAGAAATTACCTTTTTCGAGCCAGCGTGTCGATGAATAATTGTAAGCGGCATGAGCAACGCCGGCAGCGCCTTCCTGGCTAACATTCTGACCTGGTAAACGGTTTGTCTGCGATATTTCAGCTCTTGTATTATTATAGAGTTCGTTACCAAAGCAACCTCTGAAACCAATATTCACATCAAAATCATTATACCTTAATGTTGAGCTCAGGCCATAAGTAGCTTTTGGAAGAGCATGGCCGATAATTTGTTTATCCTTATCGTCAATTACACCATTCTTATCCAGATCGGTAAATATTTCTTTTCCGGCATTGTCAAGTCCTAAATATTCGTAGCCATAATATGAACCATATGGCTCACCTACGCGTATAATCTGGATTCCCTGGCCCGGTGCACCGGCTCCGCTGATAGCACCTGTGTGAATATCAGAACCTTCGTAAAGTTTCGTGATTTCATTTTTGTTGGTGGCTACATTGAAATCTATGTTCCATTGCAGGTTTTCTTTCTGAACGGCTTTCACTCCAATGCTGAATTCAATCCCTTTGTTGGTCATTTCACCAATGTTATCAAGATATACCGAAGAAACTGCAGGCTGAACAGCAACTAATTCAACTAAGAGTTTAGTAGTATTTTTATTGTAATAATCAAGCGTTCCATATAAACGTTGTTTGAAGAATCCGAAATCAATACCTACATTGGTTTGTTTTGTTTCCTCCCATTGCAATCCCGGATTTGGAATGGTATTGGCATTATACCTTGAATAATAAGTGTTTCCGAAATATGCACCTCCCATTTGATTAACCGAAAGTGTTGACATATAACGGTAGTTCCCGATTTCCTGGTTACCTGTTCCGCCATAGCCTAATCTTACTTTCAAATCAGAAAAGATGGTATTGTCTTTCATGAATTCTTCGTTGATTGTACGCCATGCAAAACCTACCGAAGGGAAAAGTCCGTACTGATTATCTTTACCAAATCGTGATGAGCCGTCGGTACGTAAGGTTGCAGTAAGCATATAACGGTCGCTGTACGAATAGTTTACACGTCCGAAGAAAGAAATCAACCTGTTTGCTTCATTTATGATGTTTATGGTTTTTGTTCCGGTTACATCCATGCTGTTATAACCCAGGTTATCGTTGCTGTATCCTTCGGCAGTTGTGTTGGTGAAATAATTATCATACTGTTGCCATGAATAACCACCTAGCACATTTACCAGATGTTTATCCATTTGTTTGTTGTAAGTGAGGTAAAACTCCAGCAATTTACTTGCGTTTGTCTGGTCAGTGTTTATTCCCCTGCCGTGAACATCTTTTCCAATCGAAGAAGCGATAGGCTGGTAAATATTACGCTGCTGTGCATCACGGTCATACGCTAAGTTCAGTTTTGCCTTTAACTCGCTGAAAATAGTTACTTCTGTTTCCAGGTTTCCGATTACGCGGTTGCCTTCGGTTTTATCGGTTACCTGGTTCTGCAAAGCAACAGGGTTGCGTACATCATTGGAATATTCATGGTAGGTTCCATCAGCATTTTGTACAGGCTGAGTTGGGTCCATTTTAAATATATTGTTCAATACACCGCCTCTGAAACCTCCGGTTTGCTGTTCAATCAGGTTATTGGAGGAATAGTTGGTGTTAGCCAGGTTGAACTGGAATTTCACTTTGTCATTCAAACATCTCTGGCTAACGTTAACACGTGCATTGTACCTTTTCATATCGGTGCCAATAATAATACCGGCCTGATTTTGTGCGCCAAGCGAAACCCTGTATTGTGTTTTAGGACTTCCACCGCTGAAAGCAACATTATGACTTTGTGAATAGGCTGTGCGGTAAATTTCATCCTGCCAGTCGGTATTTGCAGCACCAAATGTGGTGGAAAGTCCTTTTGAAGTAACCGCACTTTTATATTCATCTGTTGAAAGGATATCCAGTTTCTTTGGCAGTTTGCTCATTCCAAAAGATCCGTCATAGCTTAATTTCACTTCGCCGGCAACACCTTTTTTTGTGGTTATCATAATTACGCCGTTGGCACCACGTGAACCATAAATGGCAGTTGCCGAAGCATCCTTTAGAACGGTCATGGTTTCAATATCTTCAGGGGCTAGCATTACCAAAGGATTTATGCTCCCGTTGTTAAGGCCGTTATCGGAATTGGAATTCAGGTTAAGCTGCTTCCTGTTATTATCTACAGGAACACCATCAATTACAAAAAGTGGTTCGCTTCCTGCAGTAATAGAGTTGGTTCCGCGTATACGGATGCTGGAAGAACTTCCTGGCTGACCGTTGGAAGAGATAATCTGAACGCCGGCAGTTTTACCATTTAAAAGTTGTTCGGGCGAAAATGCCATTCCTTTGTTAAATTTATCGGAACTAACAGTTGATATTGCTCCTGTGTTGTCTGATTTTTTTTGAGTTCCATAACCAATAACAACAACCTCACTGAGGTTCGTTGCGTCCTGAATTAAGGTAACATCCAATGTTTTTTTGCCTTGTAATGCAATTTCCTGAGTGGTGTAGCCCACAAATGAAAAAATAAGAACAGTACCGGCTTCAGGAACATTTAACGAAAATTTGCCATTTACATCAGTTACAGTTCCCTGCGTGGTTCCTTTTATTTGAATACTTACACCCGGAAGTGTCCCGACGTCATCTCTAACAGTGCCGGTAACCGTTCCCTGGGCGGAAGCAAAACCTGAACTTATCAAAACAAAGCACAGGGTGTAAATAAATAGTTGAAAGGTTTTTTTCATGGTTAGTGGTTGTTGTTGGTTAATGAATTATTTCAACACAAAGAAAATGCATAAATTTGAATTTAAAACGCCTGAAAACCAATGCAATGCGGATTATCGATCCCAAACGTTCTCACAAACGTTTGTGGTTGATAACTTTTATAAAATAAATTTCTAAGTTGTCATTATTTCACTGTCAAGTAAAAATAAATTTTATAATGACAAGCATTTTTATACTTTTACCGGGGCGGAAAATACGATCCAACATCCCCATCCACTAAATAACTCCCTGCAATTCAAGCAATAGCTTATGAGAGTAAACACCATTAAACTTAAGGATATCGCTAAAGCCCTTAATCTTTCCATTTCAACGGTAAGCCGTGCTTTAAAAGATCATCCTGATGTAAAACCCGAAACCATTAAAGCGGCAAAACAATTGGCGGAATTATTGCATTATAAACCTGATACCAACGCGCTGTCGCTCCGAAACAGGAAAAGCAAAATAATAGGCTATATTACACCAGAAATTTCCTATTTCTTTTTCCCTTCGGTATTGAAAGGGATTGAAGAAATAACCAACAGGAAAGGGTATAATGTGATGATTCTTCAATCAAACGAAGACTACCTGCGGGAAGTAGACTGTACTGAAACCCTGCTGTCGAATAATGTGGATGGACTGATTATTTCTGTTACCAAAGAAACAAATACTTTTCATCATTTCGACATGGCTAAGAGAGGAAATGTGCCTATTGTTTTTATTGATAAAGTGCCCAAAAATTATGAGGGAGATAAAATTTCAGTCGATGGTGAAGACGGAACATTTAAAGCTATAGAATACCTGATAAATGAAGGGTATAAGAGAATTGCAATTGGTTTGGGTAATCCGAATATTTCCATTTCACAGGATCGGCTGAATGGATACATTAGAGCATTAAATAAACACAATATCCTTGTAAATGACGAGTATATTTATCACAGCAACAGCATTGATGAAGCTGAATTCCTAACACATAAATTACTCGACTTACCTTCACCTCCTGATTCCATATTTTCGATAAGCGACCAGGTGGTTGCAGGTGTTATGATTGCAATAAACAAAAAGAACCTGAAAATACCTGAGCAGATTGCAGTATCAAGCTTCAGTGATGAGCCATTCTGCAATATGTTTAACCCGCCTCTAACTACGGTGCGTCCTATGGGATATGAATTGGGAAAAGAAACAGCTCAATTGTTAATTGATCGGATAGAAAGCTCTGAATTGTATTATACTCCAGTGGTTAAAAAGCTTAAAACTGAGCTGGTAATACGAAAATCTACCTGATAAACAGGGGCTTGAAATTCCCCAAATGTATCTTGAATGCACAAAGGCAAAATCTCCTACCGATTTGCACCTTGTTTGCTGATTGCTTTATTCTGTTAACTTGTCAAGTTCACAAACGTTGAATAGTTGATAACACTAATCACGATGAACAAGTTTTAGTGAGATTGTAGATTTAAGCCAGCCGCAGAACAAAGTTTTGACATAAATGTAGCATAGAAATAGAACGTAGGTGTTAGATACGTGAATAAAGCAGAAGAGGATTTTGATTTTAATAACAATTTCCTTTTCCTTCTGATTTTTAGTATCTTTATCACAAATTCAAAAAACAACCTCAAGGCATTGAAAAATTTCATACTGCTTTCTTTTGTTACAATCATACTCTTTCAAGGCAAGTATGCCAACGCGCAGAAAATAACTGCAAAAAACAAATTTCTGATTGGCTTCTCCCAATGCACTACGGCGGATGCCTGGCGAAGATCAATGGATCTTGAGATGCAGAACGAACTGCTCTATTATCCTAATCTGCAACTTATGATTAAGGATGCCGGAAACAGCAGCAAAAATCAAGTGAATGATATCAGGGCTTTATTGGCTGCCGGAATCGATCTTTTGATTGTTTCGCCAAATGAATCTGAGCCACTTACAGGTATTGTGAGTGAGGTTTATAAAAAAGGCATCCCGGTAATTCTTATCGATCGTAAGATTGAATCGGGTGACTATTCCGCTTTTATTGGTGGCAATAGTTATCAGATTGGAAAAGAAGCCGGCATCTATGCTGTTAAATTGCTAAAAGGAAAAGGCCGCATAGTCGAAATTTCCGGGCTTGAAGGTTCGTCGCCGGCAAAAGAACGGCACAAGGGTTTTGTAGAGGAAATATCAAAAGCACCCGGAATTTCTATAGCAAAATCCTTATCAGGCGAATGGGAAGTAGCTATAAGCGAAAAGGTTATGGGCAATTATCTTGAATTGAACGAACCGTTTGATCTTGTTTTTGCTCACAATGATGTTATGGCTCTAGGAGCTTACAAGGCGTACATCCGAAAATTCGGGAATAAAAATGCTTTTTTTATTGGCGTGGATGGTTTACCGGGAGCCGCTTGTGGTATACAGGCGGTAATGGATAGGAAACTGGATGCAACCCTGCTTTATCCCACCGGGGGCAGCCTGGCGATTTCGCTGGCCTGGGATTTGTTGAATGACAAACAGGTTAATAAAGAAAATATACTGAATACGCTGGTAATTGATTCGACAAATGTCCGCGCTTTAAAATACCAGACTGATGAAATTTCAAATCTTCATTACCGTATTGTAAGTTCCAGGAAGATCCTTGATGAACAGGTACAACGCTACCTGAGCCAACGATTCTGGTTGATTGTTGCTCTAGGTTCATTGTTTCTGGTTATTTTCCTTATTGTTTTGATATTCCGGGGATTCAGGAACAAAGCAAAAGCTAATTTTAAACTTGAAGCTCAGAAGCAGGCTATCACGAGGCAAAACGAGGAGCTTCGTAAAATTTCGCTTGAACTGGAGGAAGCTACAAAAGCCAAACTTTTGTTCTTTACCAATATCTCTCATGAATTCCGCACGCCGCTTACCTTAATGATCGGCCCTTTGGAAAATATTCTTTCTGACAGAAAACTTTCCGCTGAACTGCGAAGCCAGCTTCAGATGATGCTTCGCAATGCCACCCGATTACTCAGGATGATCAACCAACTGATGGACCTTCGGAAAGTGGAAGATGAAAAGATGAAAATTAGTGCCGGAGAATATGACATCATCAGCTTTACGCGCGAAATAAAAGAAGCCTTTGATGAACTGGCCACCCGAAAAAATATTTGTTTCACGCTGACTTCTTTGCAAGATCAGCTCCCATTGTATTTCGACAGGGATAAGGTTGATATAATCCTGTTTAACCTGCTTTCGAATGCATTTAAATTTACATCCGAGTCTGGCAGTATAGAGATAAATATCAACAAAGTGCAGCATGTTTTCTATGGAATTGAAAAAGAAGCAATTGAAATAGAAATCAGGGATAATGGAATTGGAATTGCCGAAGATAGCTTAAAAAGGATTTTCGAGCGGTTTTACCAGGTTGAACAGGATAAAGGAAATATTGTAGCAGGAACCGGTATTGGTTTGCCGTTATCAAAAGGATTTGTTGAGCTGCATCACGGCGATATTCTTGTGAAAAGCAAAAAAGGAGAAGGATCATCATTTACCGTCTATTTCCAGCTAGGGAAGAGTCATTTTACAGAAGATGAAATCTGCAAAACAGAAATAGAATTTACCCGGATTGATAAGCAGATATTCCCGGAAATCACCCTGGATGAAACGGATGAAGAAAATCTGAATCAAATCCATATTTCGGATGATTATGAAAACATGCCGCTGCTACTTATTGTAGAGGATGATGCGGATGTGAGTAAATTTATTAAATCCTGCCTGAGCGAGAAATACAGGATCATGACAGCATCAAACGGCATTGAAGCATTTGAGAAAATTTACCTCGAACAGCCCGACCTGATTATCAGTGATGTGATGATGCCATTTATGAATGGTTTTGAGTTTACAAAGAAGCTGAAATCAGATATCCGTACATGCCATATTCCGCTCATTCTTCTTACTGCTTTATCGTCGCATGAAAATAAAATAGAAGGACTGGAAACAGGTGCAGATTCATATATTGCCAAGCCGTTTAATAAAAAGCACCTCCAGGTTAGGGTGGACCGGTTGATAGAAAGCCGACAGCAACTTCGTAAGCATTACCAGCAGGATGTAATTACCCAGTTTGTTAAAGAAAATAAAATTTCGCAGCTGGACAGCAACTTCCTGAAAAAATGTAATGTCATTATTGAGAAGCATTTAACCGATAATGAATATGGTGTAGAACAGATGAGCATCGAGATGAGCCTTTCGCGGGTTCACGTTTACCGGAAAATTAAACACCTCACTGGACTAACGGTGAGTGAATTCGTAAGGAATATAAAGTTGAAAAAAGCTGCAGTTCTGTTGCAGGAAAGCGGGAAAACCATTGCTGAAGTTGCATATGAAACAGGATTTTCAAGTCCATCCTATTTCTCAAAGTGTTTCAAGGACCTTTATACTATTTCTCCAACAGATTTCGTTCAGAATAATACTTCGGAATAGTCCGATTTGCTGTTTTATAAAAGAGATTCCCAACTAGCAAAAAAGGAACAACCTGGAACCTTTTTACCCTTTTTAAAAGAGCACTTCGGAACCAGGTTGTATCCAAACCACAATCAACCAACCAAGTCAATTATCAACCAATCTTAATTGAGAAGCATCATTTCCTGTGCTTCATTCAATTTATAAATCTTACTTGCTTTCTTTCCAGATTGAATTCAATTTGTAAATGGAGCCGGAATCAAGCTGCACATTTCCATTTTTACTATAAAGACGTATACCAGAGAATCCTTCGGTGGGGAAGAAAACTTCAGTCATCGCTATTTTGCCATTCATTGCAAACAATTCGACAGAAGCGGCATCAATGATGAGATGCATATCAACGGAAGTTCCGTTAATTGCCAATGGTGATATATGAATTCCATTAAAATCTTTCGAGAAATCGCTATTGCCGGCATTCGTCCTGTTTATGTAGAATTCACCCTTGGTTTTGTAGTAGCCGATCAGCAGGTTTTCACCTTTCGAATTGTAGAGTTCCAACCCAAAATCTGATGAAGCTTCGGTTGCCGGAAGAGTAAATTTCAGGTCCAGTTCAATGGGTAATAAGGGCTGCGAAAACTGGTGATCCAGTTCCAGCTTGTCTTTTATTACCACAGATTTCAGTTCAGTTTTGCGTTCGCGCAGCACCTGGAGTTCTTTTACCGGTTCCGAAACCAGCATGTATTTATTGTTTTCTGAAATTAGTTTAAGTTCACGAGGCAGTGTCATTGCGCTTCTCCACACTCCGGTTGGAACAACCTGTGCATATTGCCAGTTACTCATCCAACCGATGGAAATACGTCTGCCGTCCGATTCAGGAATATTCGAAAACGTAACGGTTGCATAGTTGTCTTTTCCCTGGTCGGCCCATTGAATATCGGTGGATTCGTTTGTGAATTTATGTCCGTCGAATTCGCCCACGAAATATTGTGTAGCCGATCCTCCGTTAGGTCCCCCAGGATTTATATTTACAATTAAAACCCATTTCTTTTGATCAGGTTTGCCTGTAACCGGTAATTGGAACAAATCAGGACATTCCCATACACCACCATGAGCGCCAATGCCTTTGCCAAATTCACTTTCGAGTGACCATTCTTTCAGGTTCAGCGAGGAGAAAAAGCAAACGTGGTCGCCAACGGCCAGCGTCATGATCCATTTTTTAGCTTCAGCATTCCACGAAACTTTAGGATCGCGGAAATCAGGCGTGCCGGGGCTTTTTAACACCGGGTTTTTCTCATATTTTGTCCAGGTACGGCCTTTATCCAAGCTGTAAGCAATTCCTTCACTTTCAATATCCTTTTTCCCGGCTTTTTGGCCTTTCATGTCATGGAGTGTGAAGATGGCAACCATGGCTGGTTTTCCTTCTTTTCCAAAACCAGATGTGTTGTTGATATCCACAACGGCGCTACCTGAAAAGATAAAGCCCAGGCTGTCGGGATACAATGCAATCGGCAGGTTTTTCCAGTGCATCAGGTCTGTGCTTATGGAATGACCCCAGTGCATAGGTCCCCAAACAGTTGAATCCGGGTAATATTGATAGAATAAGTGGTATTCGCCTTCGAAAAAGACCATCCCATTCGGATCATTCATCCATCCGGAAGGAGGGGAGAAGTGAACTTGCGAGCGATATTGTTCGGCGTACTGAACAGCTGTATCCGTTGTTTTCGGACCAGTACTCTTACATGATGAGAAGAAGAGTGTTGTGGAGATAAAAATCAGAAGTAAGAAACTTATAGTTTTCATGATTTTACGATTTATTTAAATGATTTAATTTTAGGCTTTTAATTGGATTAATTGGCAGCTTTGTAACCAGCCATGCATTTTATTTTAATTCGTTAATTTCCAGCACAACACTTGTTCTTTTGCCATTTACATCCGGGTTAATCCCAACTTTCATTAAAAAATCTCCGGAATAGACCTGGTTTGAGTTGATACTGGAAACTGTTCCAGGGTAAAGATTAATTTCTTTGATTTTGTATTTCTTCGCTGCATCCAAACCGTTTAATTGAATCGGCCTTTCTGTCGCATTTTCCATAAAACGCGTGCTGTGAAGGTAAGTAAACATGATTGCCTTTGATTTATCCTCAGCTACATAAGCTATGGATGCAACAGGGTTTTCGTAGGGACTTGCCAGCCGGTATTGAGTTCCGTGCCAAACAATATCTTTAAACGAATCATAGTTTTTTATGGCATCCTGGCAAAAGTTCAGGTCATCTTTACTTAATTTATTGGCAACGATATCAAACCCCAGTTTACCCATACTTGCCACATCAACCCTGAATTTAACAGGTTGCTTTCCCCAGTCCGTAACGTGGCAATCGGTTGTAATGGAAGGGAAGAAATAAGAGTAATTCCATTGCAGGAATATACGTTCAATGGGTTCGGTATCATCACTTGGCCAGAATTCAGTAAAATATTTCAATAATTCATAATCGGCCCTGCCACCGCCTCCGGAACACAACATCATCGAAACCGTTGGATATTTTGCTCTTATCCGCTGCAGCACACTGTATAATCCTTTCACATAATCCACATACAAATGTGTCTGGGGGATTTTGTTTTTGTTAAGATATTCAGAATAAGCATTGTAGATAACGGCATTGCAATCCCACTTGATAAAAGCAAGTTCAGGATTTTTGGTGAAAAGATCATCTACAATTCCGAAAACAAAATCCTGTACTTCCGGGTTTGACAAATCGAGCACCAACTGGTTACGGTAGTATTTTTCAGGACGTTCGGGCTGACGGATCACCCAATCCAGGTGTTTTTCGTACAACTCACTTTTTGGATTTACCATTTCGGGCTCTATCCAGATGCCAAATTTCACACCTGCAGTTTTTGCTTCTTTCACCAGGTACCCGATACCATGAGGCAGCTTTTTCACATTCTCCTGCCAATCGCCCAGACCTGCATCATCATTATTCCTGGGATATTTATTCCCAAACCAGCCGTCATCCAAGAGAAACATATCTACGCCAAGGCTTTTGGCATTTTTAAATAATGCGGATAATTTAGGCTCATCGAAATCAAAGTACGTAGCTTCCCAATTATTCAAAAGCGTAAGTCTTTCGCCTTCGCCGTTTAAGACACGGTATTTTCGAGCCCAGCTTTGTAATTGCCGGCTGGCCTGGCCGGTTCCGTTATTGGAAACTGTATAGATTAAGGAAGGTGTTTTAAATGTTCTGCCGGCCGATAATGTATATGCAGATTCATATGGATTGATTCCGGCAATGAAACGTAAGGTTTTATTCGAAGTGATTTCAAAATCCAGTTTGTAATTCCCGCTCCAAGCAAGTTGGCCTAGAATGACATGCCCGGTGTTTTCTTTGGCCGGTCCATCAAACGAAAGTATGAAATTAGGCGTTCCAAGCAACATCGCCCTGGTTCCTAATTTTGATTCGTTGCTTTTTATGCCTTGTCCTAATTTCTCTTCCGAAGGCTGCATTTCCTTCAGGTATTCGCCCTGGAAACTCGTTAAATAGAAATTTTTATTGCTGAAGAACAAGTTAGCCGATGCATACTTGTTTAAAACAACATCAGACTTTTCATTATTTGTAATTTCGGTCCATTGTTCGATTACATTCTCGTTGTTCCATGTTTTGTAATACAAATCGACATTTAATTTGTAAACCGGATCAACGAGTTTTATGATTGTAATGGTTATATTTTCTGCTTCATTCTTTTTTTGAAAGCTCATATACTTTAATTCTGTTGACGGATTGCCATCAGCGTGAGTTACCTGCAAGGCAGGTTCCGAAAGGTTCCATGTGCCGGCTGGGGTATAGGCATTATTATAAATGCCTGAATTGCCTTCAGGGAAATGGTATTGTTGTGAAGTGCCTAAATAATCCGATGCATTCACTAGCTTATTCCCGAAATATACAATCCAAAGGCGGTTTTCCTTATCGGTTTGAAGCACCAATGCATTGTCTTTTGTTTCGATGGGAATAGTGATCGTCTGACCACTGATTTTACCAAAAACCAGGAGCAAAAAGATAAAAATATTCAGTTTTATATGGATTCCTGATTTCATATTTAGTCTTTATTTCTTCGAAGGTGTAATCAGTTTTAAAAATTTCTCAAGATACTGATCTTCATCGTCGTAAAGGAGTAACTTTTTCTGGGCAGAATACAGGAATACGGAAGGATATTTTCTTGGACTGAACTGTGTAATAAATTGATTTTTTGAATCTTGCAGGATTGTTACATTTTTTTGGCCAGGTAGGTTTTTACCATAAAGGGTGAAAAAGTTACTGATCGCAGCTTTGTCTTCTAGGGAGATGAGGTAAATGGCCATTTTCTGACATTCGCTGATCCGTTTGCTTAATGTACTGATTGTGTGTTGGCAGTGATCGCAGGTGACATCAAAAAAGATAAAAAGAACCTCCTTGCCATTTGTAACATTTTTATTTGTGAAAGGAGTTTTATCGAGTTTGTAAAATGTGAACTCAGGAATAGTTTGAGCCGGTGATTGTGCAGAACTATCAGCAGCAGCATACAAAAAGAGAAATAAGATTATAAGTTTTAAAAAGTATTTCATAAATCTTCTCTCCTGATGGTATTAAATTATCTTCTCAATATCTTTATAACGGACTTCTATACTGTGCTTTTAGGCGTTCCCTTATTTTTTCCAGACCGACTTTAGCTGGTATGCCACTATTTTTACATTAGCCAGATCCTTGTTCCCCGAAATAGTGAGGTTGGCCGGTTCTTTATCTTTATTCACGAAGCACTTGGCAATTTGTATAATTCCGTCATTGGCAAATAACTCTATCGAAGTTCGGTCAACCAATAAACGTAATTTGATTTTATTGTCGACAGGAGCAAGTGGCGCTTTTATGCCTGCAAGGCTGATGAGTTGGTTGCCAAGGTTATATGAGATTTTCTGGCCTAAGATTTCTGCTTTTAGCAAATTATTTGTATCGGAAGCAGTGTACGCTTTCAGTTCAAACTGCACTTCTATATCCAGCAGTTCTCCTTTAATATTAGGTACCTGTATAGGTTTATCTAATCCTTTTAAACCTGCAGAGAAAGTCACTGGAACTGATATTACCAAATTTTTAATTTCTTTTATTGGTTCCATAAATAGTCGGATACCATCGGGTGTAGTGTGTAAAGTCAGGTTGCGTGGGCTGGTAAATTGCTGATTGAATGGCATTTTAGGATATTCGCCACCCTGCATCCACGAGAATTGTATGCGCCTTCCATCTTTTGCCGGAATATCGCTGTAGGATTGAGCCGCGTAATCATTTCCACCATATTTTGTAGTAAAAGGACCGCTTTCAACTTTGAATTCTTTTCCATCAAAGTTGCCGATCAGATATTTTCCGTTGCCGCCCCAGAATACCCAGCGTGATTTCTGTTTATTACCATCAACGGGCAATTCAAACATATCAGGGCATTCGCTGCAGCCTAAATTCTTTATATCGCATATTTTCTCCCATTGAATTAAATTCTTCGATGAGAATAATGCATAATCTTCTCCATCCATGTACAAAGCCATGGTCCAATGGCCATTCTTAGGATTTTGCTTGTCCTCAAACCAAAATACTTTTGGGTCGCGGTTTCCCCCGATGATATGAGGAATTACGGGGTTGCCAGGATATTTAATCCAGGTTTTTCCTTCGTCGACGGAATATACCATCGATTGGGCTGATTTACCTTTACCGCGGTTAGCATCCGTGGAAGTGTAGAATGCTACCAAAGGCGGGTTGGTAATTTTTCCCGTTTTGTCTTTTATCGGTTTTGTTTGTAATCCCGATGTGTTTTTCCAGTCTACAACCGCGGACCCTGAAAAAACCACACCGTTTTTATCAGGGATTACGGCATCAGGCATTTCATTCCAGTGAAGAAGATCGGTACTCACAGCATGTCCCCATGTCATATTTCCCCAGCTTGTGCCATACGGATTATGCTGGAAAAACAAATGGTAGGTACCATTATAATATACCAGGCCATTCGGGTCATTTGTCCACCCGCGGCGGGGCGCAAAGTGAAACTGTGGCCTTAATTCTTCTTTGTAAACCAAACTTTCATCCGACATTTCATCAGATGTTTTTGTCAAACTAATCCATTTTGAACCTGGCACTACGGTTTCGGCTGAAAGTACAAGCTTTTTGCCTTTCCATTGTCCTACTTCGAGAGTTGCATAAAAGTCGGGATTTTCGGGAGCCAGCTCAATTTCGAATTCGTGCTGAAATACTCCATCCACATTTACGGTTATCCAGGTTTTTGCAGCCCCGGTTTTAACAGGAAGGAGTATGAATTTTTTAGTAACAGGGTTACTTTCATACGATTGAACCAAGCTTTGTGCTGATAAATCAGTAAAAGCAGATAATACTCCAAATAAACAGAAAATTAGAATGAGAATGCTTTTTTTCATGCCTGTCTTATCTTTAGAAACTAGTTATCCGGAGCTGAATTCTATGGTTCAATCTTTTTATTTTCAATAATAATCAGATTTCAAAGGTAATCAAACAATCAGGCTAAATTTCCCAGCCTGATTGTTTGATTAACAATGAATTAAATATTAGTATCCTGGATTTTGGTGATACAAACCTTTTGTAAAGGTTATTTCCCTTTGCGGGATAGGATAGTATTCATCCCTGCCCTTTGTGAAATGTGCAAAGGAGAGGAAATCCCTTTTGGTCTTTTCAACAGCAAGGTAACCATTCAATGTTTCAGCAGCAATACCCCAACGTACCAAGTCGAAGTAGCGATCGCCTTCCATACCGAATTCAAGTCTTCTCTCGAACATCAAAGCTTTCCATGCATTTGCTTTATTCCAGGTTATATTCACGCCGTCTTTGTATTCATCGATGCGATAGTTCGAAGGACTTGAGCCGTCTAATAATTTGGTCCTGCCTGTGCTTGCCTTTGCCCTGGCACGAATCTGGTTAATGAGAGGAAGAGCCTCGGCTTGCCTGTTCAGTTGAATTAAAGCTTCAGCACGCTGAAGTAAAACATCGCCGTAACGGATGAAATCGATGTTTTTGGAAGTTCCCATAAAAGGTCCTTTTTTGAAATAACATGCACAATCGGGTGCCTGCTGCTCTTTCATATTGCTGAAGAAGCCATAAACTCCCGGAACCCTGGCCCAGCTAACCTGGTATATCATGGATTCGCCATTTATAAGGCCCGGACGATATTTGAAAGGGTGACCTGGTACTCCAACAGTATGATCGAGTCTTGGATCGACTCCATTAGTTTGAAAATCGGCAGGTTGAACCATATCCGAATTGTTGAATGTATCAAACATTGGCAAACCATTGGCGTCTGTTTTAAAAGCATTAACCATGTTCTGGCTGGCCTTGTGGAAATCGCAGCATCCGTACAGCGGAGTGCCGGTAGGCGAATTTAATCCGGTAACATAGCTTGCCCTGCCTGCTTCGGTTCCATCATTTAATGAAAACTGTGCAGCAAAAATCGACTCAACGCCATTATCGAACCCATCGAGGAAGTTTTCGCCATAATCAGGTTGAAGGGAGTAATGTCCAAGTACCAGGCCAGTAAGGTCAACAACTTCCTGCAAACGTGCAGGATTAATATTTGTTACATTATGATTTTCATCCTGCTCGTAAGCCTGGTATAGCCTGGTTTTTGCCAGGTAAGCTGCAGCTGCAAATTTATTTGCCCTGCCAACCTGTGCTTGTTTTTCGGGTAAATTATCCAAAGCAAATTTAAAATCATCACCAATTTTGTTCCAGAGCGCATCACTGGTCAAGTCGTTGGATGTTTTCAGGATCTGATCCGCGGTCATGTTTTCATCAATAAATGGCACTTTATTGAATAACCGTTTCATCATAAAATAGCAGTGTCCCCTTAAGAAGCGAAGCTCAGCTTGTGTTTCGGCTTTAGCTGGAAATTGGGCAACGTCAAGGGCATTTGCAATAGCTAATGCAGAATTTATCCTTGAAATAGCTTTGTAGTAATTTGCCCAGGTGCGTGGAGCAAACCAGTCGCTTCCTCCCTGATCAGCAGTTGTAAGATAATATTGCTCGTATTTGTTAACATCACCCACGTCATCTATACCACCGCCTCCTTTATACGCATCGTCTGAGCGAACACTGCCAAATGCCCACATACTGGTCATAGGCCCGATCATATCATCATTGGTTATTCCTGCATAGGAAGCAATTACCAGTTTATCAATATTGGCCGAGGTTGAAACTTGTTCCTGTGTTAAAGCTCCTTGGGGCTGGTAATTTAGAAAATCTTTACCGCATGAGGTAAGCAATACCCCTGCTGTGACAAAGACCAGAATTTTTGAAATATATTTCATGATTTTTAGTTTTTGAATTAATTACTAAATGGGTTAGAAACTGGCGCTTAAGCCTAATGAATAAGTTGTAGGAACCGGAATCCGATTAATGTCGGTTCTTTCAGGATCTGCACCTATATACCCTTTTGGAGTTATCCAGAACAAGTTTTCACCCTGGAAATAAACCCTTAGCTGGCTCATTCCTGCCTTTTTAATCATAGCAACAGGAAGGTTGTATCCGATCTGCAGATTTCTTAATTTAAAGTAGGAATTATTCCTTAACAAATAGGTAGACATTCTTTTTTCGTTGTTATTGTCTACAATGGTTGCTGCGGGAATATCAGACCCTGTGTTTGTAGTAGTCCATGCATTTAATGTTCCCGGAGCGGCATTTTCTCTACTTTCAACAAAATTGTTATAATAGATATATCCATCCACACCCTTACGACCTGTTACTCCTGATCCAAAAGCTGAAAAATCAAAGTTCTTGTATCCCAGGTTCACACGTACACCATATTCAAGTTTTGGTAAAGTGGTTCCAATCCAATCCTGGTCTAAAGAATTTACTACGCCATCGCCATTAAGGTCAACGTATTTGATTCTTCCTGGTGCTGCGCCGATCTGGGTTGGCCATGCAGCTACTTCTGCAGCGTTCTGGAATATTCCTGCTGATTGATACCCGAATACTTCATATTGTGAATGTCCGAGGATTGTATTTCCTGGAAGTCCGGCGTAACCAGCCTGTACTTCTTCAGGTAATTTAGTTATTTTATCCTTGAATGCACCAAAGTTTGTCGAGACTGAATAGGTAAGACCACCTTTTGTCTCGTCCTGGTATGCGAGGGAAAGTTCCCATCCGTGGTTATCCTTTGTAGCTCCGTTTAACCATTTTTGTTGTCCTTCGCCTAATGCTGATGCAATCGGGGGTTTGATTAATATGTTATCAGTTGTACGTTTGAAATAATCGAATGAACCGACAATCTTATTCTTTAAGAATCCGAAATCAAGACCTAAGTTGATTTCTCTGGTCGATTCCCATTTTAGATTCGGATTTGCAGCCTGGATGGAAACAAAACCAGAAGGAAGGTTTCCTGTATTAACACCATTTATATCGTATGCAGTACCTATATTATAATATTGCTCGAAAAATCCACCGGCATAATCATACAAAGTTGCACCATACCGGGCTTCATATAGGCCGAACTGAGCCAAGTCGCCGATTGACTGATTACCCACTTCACCATAACCTGCCCTTACTTTAAGGTTTGTAATTTGCTTTTCCTCCTTCAGAAAGGAAAAATTATTAAGCCTTATACCTACGGTAGCAGATGGGAAAATACCATATCGTGTGTCTGATCCGAACCTGGATGATCCATCCCTACGTATTGTTGCTGATGCTAAAAACAGATCTGAATAACTGTAGCCTATTTTACCGAATTGCGATAAAAGACTGCTGCCAGTGTTAAACCCGGTTGTAGTCCTTTGGCCTGAAGCGGCGCCCAGAACAAAATATTGTTCTGTTTCTACAGCAAAATCGTAGGCTGTTGAAGTTACATTTTCAATATCTGTTTTAACTGATTCAGTACCAGCAAGAATATCAAAATTATTTTCACCCACCTTGAGGTTATAGTTAAGTGTGTTGGTGAATGCTATACTTAAGTAGTCGGAAGTGCTGAGAGCTAAACTATTGGTGCTTCTGGTAACAAATCCATTATTTATTTTAGTTTCAATATTCTTTTGTTTAAATGCGTTGTAATCCATGCCGATACTCGACCTGAACACAAGGTTTTTTAAGATTTTCCATTCGCCGTATGCATTACCAAAAATCATCGAGTTATGTGAATTATCCCACTGATTTTTATCCTGCATCAAAACCGGGTTATTCCTGTCGGAGTATCCACCGCCTAAAGGTCCGCCATAGGTTCCATCCAATCCATATAGTGGAATTGTTGGTGCTAAACTGATAGCAAGACCAGGAGTAGGTGCACTACCTACGTCAGGAGTTGCACCGGTTTCATTTGATGATGAAAACTGAGAATTAACTCCAAATTTGAGTTTGCCGTCAAACATTTTAAAATTTGAATTGAGTTTCCCGTTAATTCTATCGTAGTTAGTGTATACCAGCATTCCGGTGTTCTTGAGGTAACCAAAATTAGCCATTACATAAGCATTGTCATTGCCAGCTGTTAAGGTAAGATCACTATTGGTAACATAGCCTTTTTTGTAAGAAGCATCCTGCCAATCGGTATTTCCTGCCGGAAAATTAGCATTACCACCTACAAAAGGTTTTAGTGCAACACTGGAAAGTACAGGGTTAGAGTAATCGCCATTCCAGCTATACGAATAGATATCACCATATGCTGCAGACGGATCGGTATGATCGTTTACGCAAGCCTGCCATAATACCTTTCCACGGTCTAACGAGCTCATCATTTTATAACGCTCTTTCTTTTCGGATAATACGGAAAGATTGGTATTAAAAGTAAGATTAACTTTCCCTTTGGTTACAGAACTGGTTTTTGTGGTTACAATAATAACTCCGTTTGCAGCTCTTGATCCGTATATGGAAGCGGCAGATGCATCTTTCAATACCTGAACTGATTCGATCGAACCGGGGTTAAGACTTGCAAAAACCTCCGCCCTTGTAGTGGGCACACCATCAATAATGTACAATGGATGAGTGTCACCAAGAGTATTTACACCACGGATTAAAATCTGGTCGCTCGCGCCTGATGGGTTACCCGATTTAGTAATATACAAGCCGGGGACATTGCCCTGTAAAGCCTGCATCACGTTTCCGGAACTCAAACTTGCGCTTGCAATCTTTTTCATTTCCACAACCGAAATAGCACCGGTAACATCTACTTTCTTCTGTGATGAATATCCGGTTACAATCAGTTGGTCCAGCAGTTGTGCTGCTGACGATAAGCTGACATCAATAATTGTTTTTCCCTGTACCGGAATTTCCTGAGTGGTAAAACCGATAAAACTAAACACAAGGGTTGCCTTGGCATCCACATCAATGATGTATTTACCGTCAATATCAGTCATAGTTCCAGTATTGGAGCCTTTAACTGAAATGCTGACACCGGGAATGGTGCTCTGGTTACTAGCATCAGTTACCTTGCCTGTTATTTTAACCTGGGCAAAAGCACTGGCTACCGATAGCCCCAGGAAAAATACCAGGAGGAAGAACCGGATTTTCAATTGTTTGTTAATGTTTCTCATAGGTTTATTTATTTGGTTTTTGTTGGATAAAAGCTGTTAGTAATTATTTTATTTATCTATAATTTAGTGGTGTTTTAGTTTCAATCTTTTATAAAGCGTTTGATTACTTCTCTTGTATAATCGGGAGTTGCACCGGGTTGTGAAGCAACGAATGCGCCGATGGCAGAAGCTTCGGTAAGAGCAGTATTTAAATCTTTTCCATCAAAAAAGGCTGCAAGGAAACCTGCCAGGAAAGCATCGCCGGCACCTACTGAATCTTCTGTTTCTACTTTAAAACCTTTGTGATGAAAGAGTTCGTTTTTGTGAAGAACGTAGGCTCCGTTTTTTCCCATGGTTACAATAAGAGTTTCCAGGTTTAATAATCTGCCGGTAGATATGATCCTTTCTTCAAGCGTTCCTGATAAATTATACCAGCCGGTAATCTTCATCAGTTCATCATCATTTAATTTTACAATATCTGCTTTCTCAAGGAGCGGTTTAACATTGGCTTCGGTATCGTAAGGTGGCCTGAGGTTAACATCCATTATCTTCAGGATATTATTTTCAAGAAGCTTGATAAGTGTATTCCTGCTTGTGGCATTACGAGAAGCCAACGAGCCGAAAACAATAGCTGAAGATGCTTTTGCTTCAGCAACCAGTTCAGGGGTGAGGGCTATTCCATCCCAGGCAACCGGTTCACAAATCTCATACGAAGCTGTGTTATGCTCATCCAGAAAAACGAGTACTTCGCTTGTTGGTAAGGTTTCATGTACCTGAACAAGGTCAGTTCTTAATCCGGATTGTTTCAGGAAAGCAACGAGGTCAGCTCCTTTTTTATCGTTTCCGATGCTGCTGGCAACCGACGAACTGATGCCGAAGCGTGATAAATGAAGCGCAACATTCATAGGAGCTCCGCCTGGAACAGGCCCGCTGGGGAGGTTGTCCCATAATATTTCGCCAAAACATAAAATCTGGTTATTTTTGTTCATTTCTGTGGTTCTAGATTTATTGTTATTCAATGTGGGTTTGAAGTCGGAAGCCGGTTTATTCTATTTTAACTTCATTTTCTCTGCTTACTGAGATTCTCTTTTCCAACTTGCGACTTCCGTCTTCAGACGCCCGACTCCAAGCTTTTTCAAACTACTATTAACTAATTCTTCCCCAGCAATTCAGCATGAATAGCTTCCAGCGATTTGCCTTTGGTTTCGGGAATCCAGATTTTTACAAAAATCCAGGCAACTACACTGAAGAATCCGAAGATGCCAAACAGATACTGTAAGCCCAGAGTTCCGTGTATAACAGGGGCAAAATAAACAGTAAGGAATGTACATAACCAGCTTACAGCTGTCGAAAACGACATGGCCACACCTTTGATACGGTTAGGATAAATTTCGGAAATGATTACCCACATTACTGGGGCAAATGAAGCAGCAAAAAAAGCAATGTAAACCAATAATGCAATTAACACACCGGTTCCATTCTGCTGCGCTTTTGAAAATTCAACAGTTAGATATAACAATGATGCAAACATACCAACTGCTCCCCAGAGCAATAGCGTTTTACGTCCGCTCTTATCAACGAGCCACAAAGCCAGAATTGTTGCGAGGAAGTTTACAGTTCCAACTATCATCGCCAACATTAAGGAATCTACTTTAGCTGCGCCTGCTGACTGGAAAATATCAGGAGCAAACATAATTACGGCATTAATACCGGTAACCTGCTGAAAAGCGGCTATCAAGGTTCCGATAAGAACAATTTTTCCTGTTTTCCCTTTAAACAATTCGCTTATCGACATTTTCTCCTTCTTTTGCTCGGCTGCCAAAGCACTTTCCATTTCCGGCAATTCTTCATCAACCAGTTTCTGGCCTCCAAGTTTGATCAGCACTTTTTTAGCTTCATCCTTACGTCCATGAGCTAACAACCAGCGTGGACTTTCAGGGAAATCCAACACGAGAAATACCAGGTAAACTACCCCGAAGATGGCAGGAACAGCAAGCATAAAACGCCAGTTGTTTTCGCCTACGCCAACAAGGAAATAATCGAAAATGTATGCCACCACAATACCTATTGTTATAGCAAACTGGTTGAATGACACCAGGCGACCACGTTTTTTGGCAGGTGCAATTTCAGAGATGTACATGGGAGCAACAACCGATGTAGCACCTACGGCGAGACCAGAAAGTAGGCGGAATGCAATCAATATTAAAGAAGAGCTTGCAAAAGCACATCCCAAAGCTGATATAATATAAAGTATCGCGGTAACAATCATTACTTTTTTACGGCCATACTTTTCAGTGAAATTTCCTGTAAACAAGGCGCCGACCAAACAGCCAATCGTTAATAAAGCAGCTACAGTACCCAGCCCACTATCGGTAAGCGAAAAATCGCCTTTAATCCCGTCAACGGCGCCAGAAATTCCGGCCATATTTAATCCAAACAATAACCCGCCCAATACGGCAACAAAAGTCACCCAGCTTAAAAATCGTGTGTTCATCTTTTAAATATTTAAATTTTTACTATTAGGATTATTTCTTCAATTTCGTCATTTGCCTTATTTGAGATTTACCAGGAGAAGGAAGAAAGGCGGTAAAAATGATTTGCTATTTTTAGGCGACAGGTCGAAGAATACGCAATGATTCTGAAGCAAATTTAGTTCTGACTCCAGCTGAAGGCATTAAAAATTGATACAAGTGCAGCGACTGAGGTTACATTTTCATTGATTTTAACGACGTTTATCAATTATGTTACACGAATATCAAATTTTGAAGCTGAGTTAAAAAAGTTTATTACAGGGCTCATAAAATATTTCATTCCGGTTAAATGCAGCCATTGATGAAAAATCTTTATAGTTTTGACGAATATTAACAAGTATTGGATAAGGACAGGTACATAAACCGGAAAACTTTCATGAGGCTGGCAACTTTAGGTTTAGCTGCGGCATTTATGGCACTGTGGGGTTTTCTGACCGGCAAAAGCAAAAAGTTATCGGAGCAACCTGTGGTTAGTACAATCAATGTAGCTAAACTTGGAATGGGCATTTTCCTTTTCGACAAATATATACTGGTAAAGTCTGATGCTTCAATAAAAGTCTTTTCAAATAAATGCACCCATGCAGGTTGCAGAATCAACCAGGAAATTAGCGGTCAGTTGGTTTGTCCCTGCCATGGCTCCAGGTATGACGCATCGACAGGCAAGGTTTTGCAAGGACCGGCAGGGCTTCCATTATCAACCATTCCGTTTAGTACTGATGCAAAAACCGGTGAAATCACAATAAAAATCTAACATTGAAAATTCCCGAAAACATACGCAGGTATATTGTTTTTGATACATTTGGATGGGTTGCCGTGGCTTCTGTTATCCTGTGTGCGGTTTCGGGTGCATTGCTTGCAATTCCATACGATATCACGTCACCTTATTTATCGGTTACAAAACTTGTTACCGCCAATCCTCCAGCCTCATTGTTGCGGAATATGCATTACTGGAGTGCGCAATTATTTCTTATACTTACTCTTATACACATTTTCGACCATCTTTGGAAAGGTACAGAAGGCAATATTAAAAAGAAGAGTATATGGTTCAGGCTTGTACTTTCGATCGTATTTACAATTTATGCTATGCTTTCCGGTTTTATTCTGAAAGCAGACGGCGACAGTTTGCAGGCGCACCGGATACTTTCATCAATTGTAAACAGTCTTCCATTGATCGGAACTATGTTGCAGCAGACTTTCATCGGTACTGAAGGTAATTTCCAGGTATTGTATATTCAGCATGCTGCAACCGCGACTGTGATACTTTTTGTGATTATTATGGAGCATGCCAGAAGTTTAAAAGTAAACCTTGGAACATTGCTGATAACGACTGGACTAATCACAATTGTAAGTTTTCTTTTCAGGGCGCCGATTAACGGATTGAATGATGCCATAATGAAAGGACCTTGGTATTTTGTCGGACTGCAGGAAACATTGCACTGGGTTTCGAATCCTCTGCTGATTTCCATCGGACTGATTCTTTTTCTTGTATTGCTTTATCTGATTCCATGGGTAAAGCCTTTGTATTCAAAGATTATCAAACAATTTTTTGTTGTGATGATCATTCTTTATGCTTTGCTGACCATAACCGGGTTTTTCTTTCGTGGACCTATGTGGCAATGGCAATGGCCATGGGAGAAAGAATATACAATACAACCGTTGTTGCATTCCGAAAAAATCAACTTTTCACCCGCCGACACTACACAAATTGATATAGTTCAGGGACATGCTGAAGGCTGTGTTTCCTGCCATAAAGGAATGACTGGTTTTTCGGATGCGCATAAGCCTGAATACATCGGTTGTTTTTCGTGCCATGGCGGTGATCCGCTTACCCTCGATAAAACTAAAGCCCACAGCACAATGTTTCCTGTTCCGGGAAATTTATCCAAAGCTCCTCAAACCTGTGGAAATGTGGGTTGTCATCCGGGAATTGTAAGCCGGGTTGATATTTCACTAATGACATCTTTAAGTGGAATAATCAGTGTTGATAAATGGGTTTTTGGCGAAACCAAGGATCTGAATATGGCTTCGCATATAAACGACATTGGAAACACAGCTTCCGGGCAGCACCTCAGAAATTTGTGTGCCGGATGTCATTTAGGAAACGAAAAAACGAATACAGGTCCCGCAGAATGGCTCGAAAGAGGTGGTGGTTGCCTTGCATGTCATCTGTCGTATGATGAAAAATCGCAATTCACTTTAGCCCAAGTGAAACGAAAGCAGAAATCGGGTGCACCATTACCTATGTTCCATCCTTCACTAAACCTCAATATTACCAACGATAAATGTAAAAGCTGTCATAGTCGTTCGGGCCGGATTTCAATGAATTACGAAGGCTGGCATGAAACAGAACTGAAACCTGAGAACGTAAAAGGCAAAGATAACTTTCAGATTTTACCCGATAAGCGTGTTTTTGTAAAAATGCCCGCGGATATTCATCATCAGAAAGGAATGCTCTGTATCGATTGCCACGGATCATATGAATTGATGGGAGATGGAAAGCATTACGCCCATAAGGAAGAAGCTGTAAAAGTGCAATGCAGCGATTGCCATACGCAAAAAGCATACAGGCAAAAACCCCTTGCCGGAACAGACCAGGAAACGCAGCTTATATCGTGGTCGAGGAAGTTTAAAAATGAGGGAATCCAGTTAATTCTCACACAAAAGGGAGGAGTTCCGCTTGTAAATACTCTTGTGGAAGATGAAGGCTCAAAGTTGAGTATGATTAAAAAATCCGGAAAAGAAATTGTAATCATGAAACCTCCCGCCAAGGTTTGTACCGAAGGCAAAGCCCATTCCAGATTAAGTTGCGAAGCCTGCCATACAGCGTGGGCACCGCAATGCATTGGCTGTCACAACGGCTACGATAGCAAGGTTAAAAGTTTCGATATTTTGAAAAACACAGCAAAAGCAGGAACCTGGGTCGAATATTCAACCGAAGGAGTAGCCGAAATGCCGGTTCTGGGAATCAATGCTTCCGATAAAACAAGGAAAAACGGGCAAGTCGGTACGTTTACTCCCGGAATGATTATGACGATTGACAAAGGCTCATTCAGGAAAGGTGAAAAAACTGTTTTTCACAGGTTGTTTGCTCCGTCATCGGCACACACTACGCAACGAGAAGGGAGAAGTTGTAAATCGTGCCACAACGATCCTTTGGCAATAGGGTATGGGCGCGGGAAATTATCCTATTCTGTTGCCGGGAAATGGACTTTCGATCCTCTTTATCAGAATAATAAATATGACGGATTGCCGGAGGACTGTTGGACTGGATTCCTTAAGGAACGAAAGGATCAGGCTTCAACGCGAATTGGAATGCGTCCTTTTAACCTTGTGGAGCAAAAGCGAATTCTCACCGCAGGTGCATGTTTAACCTGTCACGATGCTGCATCAAATGTAATGAAACGCAGCCTTGTTGATTTTCAGAAAGTGATTAGCGAGAAAAGTAAGCGTTGCATTATTCCTGTATTCTGATTGTTGGTTCTGAAAAGTGTAAAAGGAATGGTATTCAATTAGATGTTTCAAAATGGAATGTCATCACCTCATAAAGCCTAATACCCAAACCCTAACACTTTTTTAGAAAAAGAATAGCTTAATGCTGGCAGCAATCAGCACAATAGATAATACACGTTTTAGATTGAGTTCCGAAATGGTACGGCTTCCCATAGCAGAACCTACAAGTCCGGCTACCATAACACCCAAAACCCAATAGATCAGATTCGGCTGAAAGCTAAACTGCGCAGTCATCAGACCGGCCAGACCACTGGCTGAATTTAGAAAAATAAACAATGCAGATGCTGCCGAAGCTTCTTTTATGCGTGCATATTTTGCTAATAACAGGATGGGCGACAATAAAATTCCTCCGCCAATTCCGATTATCCCGGAAACCAATCCAAGCACGAGTCCGGTTCCAAGCGCCAAAACCAGCGGTGGATCATTCGTTACATCATTCTCTTTGTTGCCAACCACCAGCATCCTGGTAACTGCAATCAGCAGCATGATGCCCAAAATAATTTTGTATGCCGTCGGATTAATGCTGAATGTCGCCCCGATATAAGCAGCCGGAATGGAGGTGATCAGGAATGGAACCACCTTTCGCCACCTGAAAAATCCTGCCCTGTAATACGAAATAAAAGCAATTGCCGAAACCACAAGGTTCAGAATCAATGCATAATAGCGTATGGATTCGGGCGCAAAGCCAAAAAGTGCCATCAGTGCCAGGTAGCCGCTGGCTCCGCCGTGGCCGACAGATGAGTAGAAAAAAGCAATAAGCATCAAGCCTATCACAAAAAGTATTTCATAGTGTACCATGGTTCTCCTTTCCAATTCATTTTTTATTCGGGAGGCTGTCCTGTTTCCGGGGCAACCCATCGGTCAGCATTTCATAAATCAACCTGATTGTTAGAAATGAAAACTCGGAGAATTACTGTGCAATATTAAGAAAGAAAGGCGTTCGGCAAGAGAATTATTTTCTGTTATTCATCAGGTTTTCGGCTGTTGCCAGATCATGTTTTGAATTGACATTTAAAAACAGGTTTTCAGTGTAAAAAGCTAAATTATTATTGATATCCAGCTTGTTAATGATAATTTCTTCAAACAAATCAGGAAGTTTGTAATTGATTTTATGAATAAATGCTTTCATTTGATCCAGTACCGACACATGGTAAAAACCGCAAAGTGGCTCATAATGTTGATTTCCCTGCCAGGAAACTGCAACCTGGTAACCATCAGAATTTTTCAGGATGAACGACATTAATTCTTTTGATACGAAAGGCAGATCGCAGGAAAGGACCATGTTTTTCTCCGTTTTACTTTGCTTCAAAGCGGAATATATTCCTCCCATAGGGCCAATACCGGGAATTTCATCAGGTATAGTTTTTAATCCAAATGAGAGGTATGCATCAGAAGATGTGCTGATAATAATAGTACTGCATATTTCGGAAAGTGACTGAATGGCGTAACTTATAAGTGCTTTCCCGCAAAGTTCCTGCAACCCTTTGTCGGCACCCATGCGTGCGCTTTTTCCACCTGCAAGAATAATCCCTGTTACCTCCATTTTATTTTAGGTCGTGTTTAAAAAACAGGCAGCTGTCGCCATAACTGAGAAAACGAAAATTATTAGACAATGCATAATTGTAGGCAGTTTTCCAATTGCTGCCAACAAATGCAGCAACCAACAACAACAATGTGCTTTTGGGCTGATGGAAATTGGTTATGATGGCATCCGGAATATGATATGTATAGCCTGGCGCTATCATTAGGGAAGTTTCTCCGTGAAGTTCTGCCAGCCCAAATCTTTCAAGGGTATCGATGACACATTTCAACGAATCTTCAGTTGAAACAGGTTTTCCTGAATGGTCTGAATACGGATCCCATTGTTCAATATGCAGTAGTGGAATTTCGGGTTTATTATGCAGCCATTTTACTCCTTGCCAGTAAACGCTTTCAAGAGTGCGAACGGTAGTTGTCCCAACCAGTGTGATATGTTTTTGCTTGTAACTGAGAATTTCTTTCAACAGTCGTACCGGAACAATAACCTGTTCAAAATGCATGTGGTGATCACCAATGCTTTCGGAACTCACAGGCTTAAAAGTGCCTGCGCCAACATGAAGAGTCACTGAATTGGTTTTAATATTTTTTTGCGCCAGCGATGATAATACTTCCGATGTAAAATGCAGTCCTGCTGTCGGAGCAGCAACTGAGCCGTCATTTTGTGCAAAAACAGTCTGGTACCTGGTATTGTCATTGTCGGAAGCTTCACGCGAGATATAGGGTGGCAAAGGAATCTTGCCGAAATGTTCGAGAATCTGAGCAAACGTAAATTGTGACGGTGTCCATTCGAAAAGGATATTAAAAGCTGTTTCATCACGTTCGGTCAAACTTGCAACAAGTGTAACTTGATTGCCATCAATTTCGCTTTTTAATTCTAATGGACCTGATTTCCATCGGCGGGCATTGCCAACCAGGCATTTCCATGTACAGCTTTGTTGTTGCTGAAATGCACGCTGAATATCGTTCGTAGGCTTAACAGGTTCGAGACAGAAAATTTCAATTTGCGAGCCTGATGGCTTCCTGAATAAAAGACGGGCATGAACCACGCGGGTTTCGTTCGAAATAAGCAGGCTGTCAGCGGGAAGAAGCGATGCGATATTTTCGAAAGTATTTTCAGATATAACATTTTCCTTTAAAAGGAGCAGCTTTGACTTATCACGTACTTCGAGTGGGAACTGGGCTATTAACTCCGTCGGCAGCGGGTAGTTGTAATCTTCAATACGAATATTGCGCAGGGTTTCGAGTATCATAAGCTGTTTTGTCAGGTTGGCAAAATTACGTTTTTTATTCTAATCGGGTTTGTGATGCTCATATTCAGCCTGGCGAAATGAGTCATATGTATAATTTTAAGTTGACAATCAAAATTCTGAAGTTACATGGGAACTGAATTTACATTTTCAATTTTTCGTCGTTTTGGCATGGAGGTTGGTTTTCATATTCTTTCTGGTCAAATCTCCAGGTTAAGAATATTTTAAGCTGGCGATTCAATTTTTAACTTTATGTTGTAATTTTATATGGTATAAAATCGAATATATAATCTGGTTATTATTTCTCAATTCTACTTGTTAGCGAATCAATAAGGATTGGATTCTATGAAATCCTCTTAGTGCCACTCTTACAACTATTTATACTTGTTTATTTATTTATAATAATGAAACGCCATACTTATCAATCATGAGTAGCCGATTTTTTTTTCTGATCAATCCCTTGGATTGCGGAGCCAGCCTTTCATTTAATAAAAACCTGGTTTTTTAAATTGGCATATCAAGATTTAGCAGGATATGGAATTCGGAATACACATCTCATATAGTATTTTATTACAGAGTTTAACATTAAAAATAGAACTATGAAAAAGGTAATTTTCCTTGCAGTATTGTTTTTAGTTATTTCAATAACTCTTCGCGCACAAATCCATTCAGCCTCAATAGGGGGATATTGGAATGATGCTAATACATGGGTTGGTGGTGTTATACCCGGTTCGGGCAACGATGTTATCATTGATGGTCCGGTTATCCTTGCTTCAGCAAGCGGATATTCAATACTTACTGAATATTGCAATAACCTTACAATAACATTAGCCGGCTCACTGAAAAACGGAGACTACGGAGGCGGTTCAGGTATTTTCCCTTTAGTAGTTGCCGGAAATGTTGTTAACAACGGAACAGTAGCCAATGGCCCATCCGACGCGCTCATAATATTTATTGCAGGCGATCTCGAAAATAATAACGTCTGGATGCCATACCAAACTGAATTTCAAACTTCTGACAACCATAACCTGAGCCTGGCACCTGGCAAAACATTTGGCAGCAAAATAATTAATAATGGAGCTTCAACTTTTACTGCTCTTACGGATATGGTTTTTACCTGCGATTATACAGGTGATGGCAACCTGATCAGGGATAGTTTTTATTTAAACGGGAAAACATTTGTAGTTGGGAACCATACAATTGAACTCCGCAAATGTTTGATAAATGGAGGAACCTTAACCGGAGATTTCCAGATAAACGGCAACTTTAAGGTAGATATGAATCCATCCGATACAATGGTTCTTATTGGAAATATTGTAGTGAATGATACCCTGACTTGTAATGAATACGGTGGCGGATATGCGAACGAAAAATTAAAAATTATCGGCGACATAACCAATAATGGAGTGATAACGGATAATGACGGCGGAAATCCGGATGATCTTAGCATTCTGATTACCGGAAACATTATCAATAATGGTTTTTGGACCTGCAATTTCGTTAACCTGATTGGCGCTGGAACCCAATACATTACTCAAATTGCGGGTAAACAATTTGATAGCTTCTTTTCCGATCTTAATGCCGCAAGCAAAGTGCAGGCATTAAGCGATATAACAATTGTAAAAGATTTTAATTTAAACGGCACCACTCTCGAAATGGACGGGCATACTCTTGCAATAAAGGGGTGGCTTTATAACGGATTTATAAATAATACAAAGTTACATGACGGGTACCTGCAAAACCTTACAAGTATTAATAATCTTATTATTGAAGGGCTTGTAACTATTGAAACCAACACTGTTTTTCAAAATTCGGTTGTGGTAAATGATACACTGCAATCAAAAGAATACGGTGGCGGAAGTATTACATACATTTTGAAGGTTGAAGGAAATATTGAGAATAACGGTGTCATCAGAAGCTACTCGCCTGATGATCAGCTTGCTGTTGAAATAACCGGAAATGTATCAAACAATGGGTTATGGGAATGTAATTTCGTAAATCTTACCGGCGCAGCAACACAATTTATTTATCAAAGTCCGGGTAAGCAATTTGATTGCAGTTTTACAGACCTGAATGCAGGCAGCCAAGTCCAGGCGTTAAGCCATTTCACAATCACACATGATTTTAATTTGAACGGTTCCACTCTTGAAATGGAAGGAGCTACCCTTACAATTAATGGTTGGCTGTATAATGGATTTATTAATAATACGAATTTGCATAACGGGTACCTGCAAAATATAACCAGCCTCGATAACCTCAGTATTGAAGGGCTTGTTACCGTTGAAACCGGAAATACATTTAAGAAATCAGTTGTCGTAAATGACACGCTGCAGTCGAAAGAATATGGTGGCGGAAGTTCTGTCTACACTTTATCTATCGATGGAAATATTCAGAACAATGGAGTTATAAAAAATTACTCTCCCGATGATCAGCTATCACTCGAAATTACCGGTGATATTCAAAATAACGGGAAATGGGAGCAGGGCTTTACCAAATTTAAAGGAACCAAAGATCAACAAGTGAGCTCATTAGCTGATCATGTTTTTAGCGGTGAATTTTCTGACCTGGATTCGACCAGTTCTATTATTGGAAGCACTGATCTGGCGTTTTCGGGTAATTTTAATCTTGGCAGAGCAACCTTAAATATGCAGAACAATGCGATTATTTTCCGGACCGATAGATGGATAAGCAATGGATATCTTAAAAATGCCCGGCTCCGCAACGGAATGTTATCACACGTTCAATTTGCTGGCGAAACCGAAATAAACGGGCATGTAGAAATTGGCGAGGGCAATTCCGCAATTGGAAATATCACTGTCAACGATACACTTATTGTAGCTTCCTATGGCGGAGGTTCTATAGCATATACTTTCGTGGTTTATGGAAACATCGTAAATAAAGGTCTCCTTGGCCAGTTATACGACGATGTTCTGTACATAAAAGTAAATGGGAATATTATTAACGAAGGTGTTTGGAATGCCTGGCGGAATTGCTTTCTGTTTTATTCAAATACCAGTATTTGCTCATTAACCTATACAAATAAAGGCATTTCTGATCTTCAGGTTAACAATTCTGTGATCACTGGTACAGGTGCAGGGGCATTTTCGATTCACTCGGGTGGTGGTATGCAAACAGTTCCTCCAAACCAATCCTATGGTGCTACCATTCAGTTTATCCCGCCGGGTGCCGATGCAACTGCTTTATTAACGCTGGACTGCGCTCAGTTGGGAAGTCTTAATTCCATTGAGTTAAATGGGTTTAATTTCGACAACATTTTTACAGGGGAAAAAAATAATGAACTGCTGCTTACCAAAATCGTATTGGCTCAAAACTATCCTAATCCATTTACCGAAACCACAACCTTTACCTGGCAACTCCCAGACGATGCTCATGTTGTGCTGAAAGTTTACGATTTTACCGGCCGTGAAGTTAAAACTCTTATGGATGGCAATCAGGCAAAGGGTGAACACAAAGTGGAATTAGACAGTTCAGGATTGTCATCCGGAGTTTATTTTTATCAGCTCAATGCAAATGGAAGGCACGAAACCAAGAAAATGATTTTAACGAAATAAGAATTGGATTCTTTTAAAAGATGTTTTTATGAAAACCATAAAATTGTTTATCGTAATTCTATTTGTTTTACTGAGCAGATTTGAAACCAGTGCTCAATGGGTAAATATCAATTTTTCAGATAAATACGAAGCCCAACAAATACTTTCTTATAAAGAAGCATTATATGTCCCGGCATTTGCAAAGCTTCTCGTTGATACTAGCGGGATATTCAAATCAACTGATAAGGGAAATAGTTGGAATAGAGTAAAGCGTATTTCTTCTGATTTTTATACAAAACTCATGGCGTTTTCTGTTGGTGCCACTGATTATATTTTTGCAGCTTCCGACAGCGGAGTGTTTTGCTCAACTGATGCAGGACTAACTTGGATTGCGAAAAACAATACAATAGGCTATGTGCCATTTTCCAAAGTTGCTCAAGCAGATGGCATTCTATATGCAAGTAAGTATTTACACACCTACAGATCCGAAGATCTAGGCGAAAGCTGGCAGGAAATATTCTTCGATGCCAAAAACAGGGGCGCCGGAGCCATTATAAAAAAAGACAACTTCCTACTTGCAACTATGGTAGATGGAAGTTCCGATTTTCTGTTTAAATCAACAGATAACGGATTGACATGGAATTCTGTTGGAAGTAATATGTACCAGGCCACCTGTATGGCTGTGCTTGGCGATAATCTGTATGCTGCTTGTGGAACAGTTTTGATCAAAAGCCCTAATAATGGATTAACCTGCTCAATTGTAAGCGGCTTGCCACCGGGCTATAATTTCCTGAATATTAAAGCTTACGGCGACTATCTTTTTTGTGTTCACTTAACAGGAATTTATTTTCAGCATAAAGACAGTACCAACTGGCATAATGCAAGTTCCAGTTTGTTGCCGGTTTTTTTCTCGGCTGGCGAAGTAGATGAAAATTATATTTTTGCCTCAACTTTTGAGCGCAAAATCTGGCGGAGGCCTATAACTGATGTTCTTACTGAAGTTAAGGATCAGAATCTGAGACCAACTTATGCTTTAAAGCAGAATTATCCCAACCCATTTGTCGAAACTACCACTATTTCCTGGCAACTTCCCGAAATGGCTCATGTCGCTTTAAAAGTTTACGATTTTGCAGGCCGCGAAGTGGAAACTCTTGTGGATGGCAAGCAGACAAAGGGACATCACTGGGTAAACTTCGATGCATCAGGACTGCCAGCCGGGGTATATTTATGTCGGCTTCAGGCAAATGGTAATATTGAAACAATAAAGATGCTGGTTTCCAGATAATTGAATGCAAAAGTGTTACTCTTGATTATTCGTATACTTTGTGATAATCGAATTTCTCAACCCAATATTCATTTTAGTTACTTTATTCATTAGGATGTTTGAGTAAAAGGTAAGATATTCAAAGGCTTCGCATACGTTTTTCTATTCATAGTCAGAACTTCCGCTTCTAATTAGAACTGTTTGGCGAACAAACATTATTGTAAATATTATTCGTATTATTCTTTCAAATTGATTTTCAGGTCGTCAAATAAAAATCCCTAAATTTGCGACTCAAATTTTTCCTCTTGGCAGCATTACTCAAAAAAAAGACCCGTAAACCAGACGACGATTCAGGGAAGGAAATGTCTTTCTGGGATCATCTCACCGAGTTGCGTAAACGGCTTTTCCGTATGATAATTGTGTGGGTCGTTATGACTACGGTAGCATTTATCTACAGCCGATTCATTTTTGATAAGATATTGCTTGCTCCCAAGGAGTCTACATTTATTACGTATAGATGGCTTTGCAAACTCGGGCAGTTAATTCATGTCGACACACTCTGTTTGCCGCCCATGTCGCTGTCTATCATCAACCTTAATCTTTCCGGTCAGTTTATGACCGACATGACAGTTTCGATGTTCGCGGGACTTATACTTGGATTTCCTTTAATAATTTATCAACTGTGGCAATTTATAATGCCTGCTCTTTATGTTAAAGAACGCCGTTACGCTCGTCGCGCAGTTTTTGTAATGTCGTTTTTGTTTATAATCGGAGTGCTTTTCAGTTATTACTTTATGGTTCCATGGACACTGAACTTCCTTGGAACATACCAGGTGAGTTCAATGGTGGTTAACCAGATATCCTTATCCTCATATATAAGCACCGTTACTTCAACAATTTTAGGTGTTGGAGTTGTTTTTGAATTGCCTGTAGTGGTTTATGTTCTTGCTAAGTTGGGGATTGTTACACCTGAATTGCTGAAAAATAACCGAAAATATGCATTGGTCATTATTCTGATTGTAGCGGCTATCATCACACCTCCCGATGTTTTCAGCCAGACAATTGTTACCATTCCCTTATATGCGCTTTATGAAATAAGTGTATTGGTTGCTAAAAGAGTATCTCCTGCTCCCGATCCTGAGATCGAGGACGATGATGATGAAGAGTAGTTTCACTGCTTCATCAAATTCGAAACTGATAAATATCTGATTTGCTTTTCACTGCATTTCTTATATCCGGGAATTCCTAACGGTTTAATTTCTCATTTGTACAATTTTATATTTTGATTGGGGTAAATTCAGGTGGAATCCCAGCATACTTTGTGTTGTGGAATCATATGATTTGAATCAGTAGACCAAAAACCCGGTCGGGTTTCGCCTGTTTATTTTCAAAAACATTTTCTTTCGGTGTAACCTGTTTGCGATCATTGCGTCACATGCTTAAACAATAACAATTTTAAAGCTTAACGTCATGGAAAAGAATAAACGTTTGTATCGCTCAGCTAAGAGCAAGGTCTTTGGTGGTGTTGCCGGTGGAATAGCCGAGTATTTCGATATCGATCCGATAATTATCCGCTTGTTATTCGTAATCATAGCCTTTGCCGGCGGCGGAGGTGCTATAGTTTACCTGATCCTTTGGATTGCCCTGCCACTTGAACCTATTACACCATTTACGATGAATATGGGTGCCGGAGAGCCTTTTAATGCCGGAAATCCTGGCGAACAATCAACTACGGAAAATACTTCCGGCCCTTCCAATCCTTTCAACATCCCAGTAAAACCGGAAAACCGGAACGGGCTTATCGGCGGAATAGTACTTATCACATTAGGAATGATTTTCCTGGCAAACAGGTTTATTCCTAATATCAATTTCCACGATCTCTGGCCTCTGGCCCTTGTCATATTAGGTGGTGTGCTTATTGCTACCAGTTTGGCGGAACATAAAAGCAATAAAAAAGAGTAGTATAATTTCTGAGTTGAGATTCAATAAATCATTCAAACAAATAAAAACCGAATACTATGAGCTACCGTAAAATATTCTGGGGACTTCTGCTGGTTTTAATTGGCGTCCTTTTTATCCTGAAAAATACCGGAGTGCTGTTTTTCACCTGGCATAGCATGTGGCACCTGTGGCCTGTAATTCTTATCCTTTGGGGAATTTCAATTATTCCGGTTAAGGATTGGATTAAACTGGTGCTTTCGCTTGCAACTGTTTTAGTCACATTTGTTGCTGTTCAATATTACGGCCCGAAAGACAGCCATGAATGGAACTTCGAATGGAATGACAATCGGAATAACGACGACGAAGATTCCACTAAAGTTTACAATAATGTAATGTCCGAAGACTTTGATTCGCTCACAAAATTTGCTGAACTTAAACTTAATATCGGGGTTGGTAAATTTAGTATTAAAGATACTACCTACAAACTTATTGAAGTGAAACACGATAACGATAATGCAAATTATTCGATGACGGCCAAAGCAGAAGATAGCCTTACAATCATTGATCTTTCACTCGAAAAAGGCGAATTCAATGATGGCAAGGTCAGCAACAATGTGAATTTGAAACTCAATCCTAACCCTATCTGGGACCTGGATCTTAATGTAGGTGCTGCTGAAGTAAAATTCGATCTTTCCGGTTTCAAAACCCGTAACGTGAAAGTTCAGGGCGGTGCATCGGATATTGAACTGAAATTAGGCGCAGCTCTTCCCCTCACTGATTTGAAAGTAGAAGCCGGTGCCGCATCTATAATGATTCGCATACCCGAAAGTGCCGGCTGCGAAATTATTTCCAACACCTTTATGTCGAGCAAAGATTTTAAAGGGTTTACGAAAGTAGCCAATCAAAAATACCAGACACCTAATTTTGCGGCAAGTGCCAACAAGATTATGATTAATCTCCAGGCCGGCGTTGCAAGAGTTGATGTGGAAAGGTATTAATCAGTACACTTAAAAATTGAAAGGTTTGCAGGTTTTGGGAGTTTGACCGTTCTCAGAGGCTTCGCAAACCTTTCTTTTTTGTTATTTGTCAATTGTTGGATAGTTCCTTATTGAGAACAAAGAATAACTTGTATATTAACATCCTGATCGTTAATCAAACGTTTGTCCATTTCTGCTTTTCTCCTTTTCGCCCTTCTCCTAGTCACCCCTCTTCGATTTCTTATAATTTCTATTTTGACTAATCTGGCTCAAATGCCATAAATGCATTCCCTTTCCAGGAAAGTACTTAAGAGTAAACACAACTCTTCCGGCGCATCAGCATGAACCCAGTGCGATGCCCCGGAAATTGTTTTTATAACGGCTTCCGGAAACATGCTCTTAATCAGTGGTATATCTTCATCCAGGACATAATCGGAATTCCCGCCGCGAACAAATAAAGCTGGTCCTTTATACTGACTTTCGCTTCTGATGCCATCAAACAACAGGTCCATGCTTTGATTTATTGCTTCTAGGTTGAGTCGCCAGGCGAGTTTCCCATGGAGTTTATAATAAAGGTTTTTCATTATAAACATCCGTACCCGGGAATCGGAAATTTTTGTGTCCAGGATTTTCTCCACTTCACCGCGTGTAGTAACTTTTTCCAGATCAATGCTCATCATCTGGCTTATAACCTGTGTATGAGTAAGCCTTTCAGGATATTTTCGTGGGCTGATATCAATAACTGCTAATTTCTTGACCTTTCCAGGATTCTCGAGCGCATAAGTCATAGCTACTTTTCCACCCATGGAATGACCTATTAAAACAGGATTTTCTATCTGATGTTCTTCGATAAACTCAGCCAGATCATCAGCCATTGCCGGGAAACTATGCAATGGCGTGTGCGGCGATTGCCCATGGTTCCTTAGATCGGGGACGAACACATGAAACTGATCGGCTATGCGACGGACTACTGTAACCCAGTTATCGCTCTGCCCGAAAAGTCCGTGCAAAATAATAGCCGGTTGTCCTACGCCGAATTCGCGGTA
>CAIWMA010000382.1 GCA_903913645.1 uncultured Bacteroidales bacterium
CCGGTAAGCAGTATGTTCTGATGTTTTTCAACCCAGGTTGTGTTTTGAAGATTAAGAATGCTTGTTTTCTGCAAGCCTCTCGGATGTCTGTAATCAATATCTTCGAGATTTGCAGAAGAAAGCTTAAACTTTGCATCAGCCATGAGCCGTTTCAGTCTTTTGTTTTTCCTGTAAATGTATTCATCGTCAACAACAAGACTAAAGAATTCATCAAACGAAAGATCCTTGTGATCAGGTTTTGCCCGTCTTTCTTCGTAGGCTCTGCGCATTCCATACAACTTCATTTCTTCAAGCTTATTTAGGGTCTGTTCTATTGACATTTGTTACCTCCATGAGACAGGATTCAAAGTAATCTGATCCTCTGATATTCGAGTGGTTTTCGGAAGCTCTCGATACTGGTGCGGACGGCAGTTTTCGAGTCTCCATGCCATTCACGAGAATATTTTTTACCACCTTGTAAGAGAACGAATTATATTCAACAGCTCTCTGGCAAGCCAAATTTATTTTTTCATGAGTATATACACTTTTGAGCCTGATTATTCCGAGACAGCTCTTGTAGGCCTGCTCAGGATACCTTCTGGTGGTCATTATCTTCTCCACAAGTGTTCTGACATGGCTGCCGGCTTTGCCTGCCCAATCAAGTATTCTTTCCGGTGGCCATTCGAGGTGCTTTTGATGGGAGGGCGGCATATGTTCTTTTACCGTTGAATATCCGTTAATTACACGGCTTATGCGGTGAGAACATATCCTCTGCCCTTTGAAATACACCTCCAGCAAGTCTTTTGTCGCTTTTATTTCGACCTCATTGTGAATGTATGTGTAGGGCACCGAGTAATCGTGTTTTTGAAAACAAACATGATAATTGATGTTCACTTTTGCTTTTTTCCACTGCGCATACTCATAAGGCCTTTCCGGAAGAGGCAAGGCGTTGGGTTTGTCGAGAGCCAGGAATAATTCATCTCTTGATTTCCCAAACCTTTTCATTTTCTTTGCATTGAAGACAATAAGCAAAGCCCAAATAGCGGCATTCAGTTCTGCAAGACTTGTGAATATTTTGTTTCTTAAACGAGCCAGGATCCATCTCTTGGCAAGTTTGACTCCGTTTTCTGCAAGTGGTTTATCTTTTGGTTTGTTGCTTCTTGCGGGCATTATTACGGTTCCAAAGTGCTCGGAGAAATCATCGTAAGTACGATTTAGCACGGGCTCATATCTGTTTGCCGTTATTACCGCCGCTTTTAAATTGTCGGGTACGAGTGCTTTTGGACAGCATCCGAAATATCTAAGAGCATTGTTATTCACTTTGATCCAGCTTGCTGTATCCTCCGAGAACACGGCTTCCGCATACAACTTCTGTGAAGCGCCCCAGACGAAAACAAATATCTTAGTAGGTATTTCTTTTCCTGTGAGCATATCTATTATCTTCAGGCTGTCTCCAAAATCTAAAAATGCTTTTTCTCCGGCTTTATGTTCTTGTCTCATGCTGTAGTTTACGCTACCGAGATATTTTCTTACTTGTTCGCTGAACCAGCTGTATTGATAACCAGACGAATTTGCCTGCTTGTACTCTTCCCAGAGTAAAGAGAGGGTTACATTGGGACGTTTAAGCTCCTCGAAAATGTACTGGAAGGGAATTTGAGGTATATCTTTCGATTTGGCAGGTTCTTTAGGAAAGAGTTTTAGTTCCAATTCTGCTTCGGTA
>CAIWMA010000383.1 GCA_903913645.1 uncultured Bacteroidales bacterium
GCCTTACTATTCGGATGGCGAACAAAAAGCTTTTATCCTTAAGTATGGACTTTCTTTCACTCATAACTCATATCTCATAACTCATCACTAGTATGATCTCGTTTGCCGAACATTACCGCTCCGACCATTGCCGAAATAAACAAAACGGACGATATTTCGAAAGGCAGCAGGAATTCATGGAACAAGGTTTTACCTACATTGGCAACTAATCCTATTTCGCTTGTGAAAGCATATCGGGGAGTTATTGCAAAGGTTTGCCTGGTGGCAGCAATCAGCACCAGGAAAAATAATCCGCCCGTTACTACAGCCAAAATCCTTGTTGCTGCTGATTTTTGGGGAATAATGGCTTTATTGAGATTTAAAAGCATAATCACAAAAAGGAAGAGTACCATGATGGCACCGGTGTAAACAATAATGTGAACCACCGCCAGAAATTGAGCATTCAGCAAAATGTAATGCCCTGCCATGGCTATAAAGCATATAATCAGGTAGATAACATTGTTGATCGGGCTTTTCGAAAACACAACCAACAAGGCGCTGATCACCATTATTGCCGAAAGAAAGTAAAATAAAAAGACCATTATAACTCGGTTTAATTTCAGGTTGCGTTAAAAACTATTTGTTATGCGCAAAACGTTTGTTTTCCTTGAATTTAAGAACACTTACGGTTTGCCGTTTCGAAACATCAATTCGTTTGGTTGGATCAAGAGGTTCGACGAGGATATCTTTTCCGTAAACAAAAGGATCACGTTTATACTCAGATGCTACAATACGGTCGGTGAGGAAGATGGCTTCTTTGGGACATGCTTCTTCGCAATCTCCGCAGAAAATACAACGGAGCATATTAATTTCATAGGTTGAAGCATACTTTTCTTCTCGGTACAGGTTTTCTTCACCGGGTTTCCGCTCCGCTGAAATCATTGTAATCGCTTCGGCAGGACAGGCAACAGCGCATAATCCACAAGCGGTACAGCGTTCGCGACCGAGATCATCACGTTTTAAAACATGTTGTCCGCGGTATATTTCGCTGAACGGTCGTGTCTGTTCGGGGTAGCTTATGGTAGATTTTTTCTTAAAGAAGTGCTTCAGCGTTATCGCCATTCCCTTTACAATGGCAGGTAGATAAATCTTTTCAAGAAAAGTCATTTTTTTATCCGAAACCACTTTCGATCTATTGGTAAGTTGTTGCATGGTTTCCGGATTAAGTTAGTTCGAAGAAATAATAATAAACTCCTGTTGCAACAATGTTAAACATTGCTAATGGTATCAGCCCTTTCCATCCCAGGTTCATCAGCTGGTCGTAGCGGAAACGTGGCAATGTCCAGCGTACCCACATAAACAGGAAGATGAAAAAGAAAATCTTCATAAAGAAAAAAGCCGTCCCCAACAATGTAAGCGCATTTGGCGAAAGCCCAAGCTGATCAATAAACGGCATATTGTAACCGCCGAAATATACCGTTGCAATTACTGCCGATGAGATAAACATATTGATGTACTCGGCAAAAAGATAAAAACCAAGTTTCATGGAACTGTATTCGGTGTGATAGCCGCCAACCAGTTCGGTTTCGCATTCAGGCAGATCAAAAGGAGCGCGGTTGGTTTCTGCAAAGGCGCAGGTCAAAAATAACAGGAAACCCAACGGCTGATAGAAAACATTCCAGTGCATTCCACGCTGTTGCTGCACAATATCATGAAGGCTTAACGAACCTGTTGTAACCACAAGTGCGACAATAGCCATACCCATTGCCAGTTCGTAGCTTATCATCTGCGATGCAGCCCTGATGGATCCGTACAAAGCATATTTGTTGTTCGAAGCCCAGCCTCCGATCATAATACCGTAAACGCCGATGGAAACCATGGCAAAAACATACAGAATTCCAATGTTCGGATCAGCAATCTGCATCGAAAATTCGCGCCCGCCGATAGCTAAATTTCCTCCCCATGGGATTACAACTCCTGTGAGTAAAGCAGTAGTCATAGCGATAGATGGGCCGAGAATGAAGAGAACCCTGTTTGCCGAAAGCGGAATAATTTCTTCTTTCATAAACATTTTAACCCCGTCAGCAAGCGGTTGCAGTAAACCGAAAGGTCCGGCCCGGTTAGGTCCGCGACGATCCTGCATAAAAGCTGCCACTTTTCGCTCGCCATATGTTGAGTACATGGCTACTACAAGAGTAACAAGCAGTATTATAAACAGGAATATGGTTTTATATAAGTACAGTGTCCAATCCATCTTAGCGTATTGCGTTGCAGAATGAGAAATTAAGTTTTACCATTTCTGATAGATATTTATTCGCTTTCCTCACCATTTTCAGGTATATCAAGCTTTTCGTAATGATTTTGTGAAATTACCGAATGTCTTTCAATTTTTCTTGGCCCTTCAACAATCCAGTCTGTTGTTTCTTTATGGTGAAAGCGGCAATCGTTACAGATAAACTCTTCCAGTTCGCCATATTTATCTTTCCTACCAGTAACGCGGAGAATTTCCTCGCCTTTCATCCATAAAACGGTTTTACCACAGCACTTCGAACATTCGCGATGTGCATCAAAAGGTCTGGTAAACCACACACGGCTTTTAAACCGGAAAGTTTTATCAGTCAAAGCTCCCACAGGACAAACATCAATCATATTTCCTGAAAAATCATTATCAACCGCCTTTTGAATCAATGTACTGATTTCTGAATGATCACCACGGCCCAAAACTCCATGTACCCTGCTATCTGTTATTTGATCAGCAACTTTCACGCAACGGTAACATAAAATACAGCGGTTCATGTGAAGTTTTATCAGATCGCCAATATCTATTGGATCAAAGGTTCTGCGGTCTTCTTCGGTACGGGTTTCCTCGAGTCCATGTTCATACGAAAGGTCCTGTAAATGACATTCACCAGCCTGGTCACAAACAGGGCAATCCAGCGGATGGTTGATAAGCAGAAATTCCGTAATTGCACGACGGTTATCCATTACTTCAGGTGAAGTTCTGTTTTGCACAACCATTCCAGCCTGAACCGGTGTGCGACACGAAGCAACAAGTTTTGGCATAGGACGATTGTCCTTAAAAGAACCCTGCGATACTTTTACAAGGC
>CAIWMA010000384.1 GCA_903913645.1 uncultured Bacteroidales bacterium
AATTGCTCAAATGTAAAGAATTTTACGGTACTTGCCAACACGCCAAAAATTGTTGGGTTACGAGGCGTGGTTGGTGCCAGCAAGAAAAGGATATGAAAATGAAGAATTTCTAGTTTTTATGAATATGGGACTTAGTAAGGCAAGTTCCAATGTCGTAGCAGATGCGAAGTTTGGGATTAGATTCGGAAAACAAGGAGTGTAAAATTATGTTACAAATATTTTCAGAAATAGACAAACTCCAAAAAGAAATTAACACCCATCGGCCGCTACCGCCAAACACTATAAAACAGTTAAAGGAATATTACCGGGTAGGCATGACTTACAGCTCTAACGCATTAGAGGGTAATTCATTGACGGAGACAGAAACAAAGATAGTTTTAGAAGACGGTATAACCATAGGCGGAAAACCTATTAAAGATTACTACGAGGCATTAGGGCATAGCGAGGCATACGATTATATTTATGAATTAGCAAAAAACGGAGATATTACAGAGAACAATATTAAGAAGCTGCATAAATTATTTTATAATAGAATTGATGATACAAAGGCGGGCAAATACAGGACAGATAAAGTTTTTATTTCCGGTTCAAAGTATTCCCTGCCTGGTCCTGAAAAAATTAATTCCCTTATGTGTGAATTTGTAACAAAAATGGGAAAAGTAAAGAATATGCACCCTGTAGAATATGCAGCTATCGCCCATAAAGAACTTGTTTTCATTCACCCATTTATAGACGGGAATGGAAGGGTTGCAAGGCTCTTAATGAATTTAATATTATTACAAAAAAGTTATTGTATAGCTATAATCCCGCCCATTCTCCGAAGGGACTATATTAACGCATTAGAAAAAGCCCATACAAGTGATAGTGATTTTAAAAAGTTTATTGCAGGAACAGTAAAAGAAACCCAAAAAGATTATTTAAGGCTTCTAAAGCAATAGGAGTGATTTAAGTGGTCGTCATGATACCGGAATCAGTGGTCGCTTTGAGCGGATTTTGCATTTAGGCACGTGTTTCGAATAAGGGGGACTGGTAAAGCCCCGGTTATTTTAACAATCTAAATTCTCTGTATCAGTGAAATCGTATTTGCGGTAGGGAAGAAGTAAGAAATCTCAAGGGGAAGTAAGAACCGAGGAATCCTTAATTGGCAAAAGGGTGGGGACAAATTGTCCATACCCTTTATATAGATACTTCGGGTGTTTGAAAAACAAGAGAAGAAAAATATTAAAAAAGACACTGCCCGCCACAAAGCGTTGGCGGATCAAAGAGATTCCGGCTATCCTAGAATCAGGATTCCCCGCCTAAAGGCAAGGTCTCGTTTTCGGACGGACTGGATGACAATTGACCTTTTCCTAAGATTATGCTGTTTTTTTGCAGGTCGTCATGCACCGGATTTTACAGTAGCCCTTTCATAATATCATTCCCCAATAATTTCCCGATAATATATATAGCCTTGTGTTTGGGCTGTTTTTATAGTAGTATATTTGAAACAAGGGTGAAATATTGTATTAATCAGCAGGTCGTCGTAAATTGCGGCTGCAATACATTGACAAATTCTTCTAAGTGTGCTAATATTCCATTATGGAATATTGCTCAAGGGGCAGTTAGATGGAGCAATGGAAGCTTGAACCGTTGGAAAAGTATCTCAGGATGTTAAAGCATTATGAAAAGAAAAAATACGACGAGCACATTGCATTAGCGGATAATCTTGACACATACTATGAAGCTCTTTGTAAATTTGACAATCCGTTGCAGGTGAAGGTAGGCTTTGTTCATGATGAGCCGGACGGGATAAAGGGAATAGATCAGCGTGGTGTGCTGAAAAAGAAGTTAAGGGAATCACGCTTGTATGTGTTTCCTGATGTATCGAGTAAAACATTATATTTGTTGACGATAGGAGATAAAGGGTCTCAATGCAAAATCCGCTGAAAGCGACCACTGAATCCGCTCGAAGGCGACCAGCAAATCCGGTCATGGCGACCACTTAACCTGCCGGCACAATCCTCACTTCTGAAATAATACTCTTTTACCCGCTTTTAATCAACTTTATTATGTTTTTTGCGGAGCGAATCTCCTTTCATCTCAAATTTGTACGACAAGTGCAGAATCCTGTCCATGATCGCGTCAGCGATGGTTTTTTCTCCGATAAATTCATGCCACTCCTTGATTGGAAGCTGGCTGGTTATTATTGTCGACCCGGAAAGATGCCGGTCTTCAATAACCTCAAGGAGATCTTTTCTGTCCACTTCCGTCAGAGGATTCAAACCGAAGTCATCAATAACCAGTACATTTGCTTTTGCCAGTTTATTTAAGTGTTTAAGATATCGACCTTCACCTCTTGATGAGTACATTTCACCAAAGAGTCTTGGCCAACGATAGTAAAGCGCAGTGAAACCCTGCCTGCAGGCAAAAGAACCGAAAGCACATGCCAGAAATGTTTTACCAACCCCGGTAGGACCGGTAAGCAGTATGTTTTGATGTTTCTCAATCCAAGTGGTGTTTTGAAGATTAAGAATGCTTGTTTTCTGCAAGCCTCTCGGATGTCTGTAATCAATATCTTCGAGATTTGCAGAAGACAGTTTGAACTTTGCATCTGCCATGAGCCGTTTCAGTCTTTTGTTTTTCCTATAAATGTATTCGTCGTCAACAACAAGACTTAAGAATTCATCAAACGAAAGGTCCTTGTGATCAGGTTTTGCCCGTCTTTCTTCGTAGGCTCTGCGCATTCCATACAATTTCATTTCTTCAAGCTTAGTTAAGGTCTGTTCAATTGACATTTGCCGTCTCCTTAAGACAGGATTCGAAATAATCTGATCCTCTGATATTTGAGTGGTTTTCGGAAGCTCTCGATACTGGTGCGGTCGGCAGTTTTCGAGTCTCCATGCCATTCATGAGAATATTTTTTACTCCCTTGTAAGAGAGAGCATTATATTCAACGGCTCTCTGGCAAGCCAAATTTATTTTTTCAGGAGTATATACACTCTTGAGCCGGATTATCCCGAGACAGCTCTTGTAGGCCTGCTCAGGATGCCTCCTGGTGGCCATGATTTTCTCCACGAGTGTTCTGACATGGGTGCCGGCTTTGCCTGCCCAATCAAGTATTCTTTCCGGAGTCCATTCGAGGTACTTTTGATGGGAGGGTGGCATATGCTCTTTTACCGTTGAGTATCCGTTAATTACACGGCTTATACGGTGAGAACAGATTCTCTGCCCTTTGAAATACACCTCCAGCAAGTCTTTTGTAGCCTTTATTTCTACCTCGTTGTGAATGTATGTGTAGGGCACTGAGTAATCGTGTTTTTGAAAACAGACATGATAATTTATATTCACTTTTGCTTTCTTCCACTGCGCATACTCATAAGGCCTTTCCGGAAGAGGCAAGGCGTTGGGTTTGTCGAGATCCAGGAATAATTCATCTCTTGATTTACCAAATCTTTTCATCTTCTTCGCATTGAATACAATGAGTAAAGCCCAAATAGCGGCATTCAGTTCTGCAAGACTTGTAAATATTTTATTCCGTAAGCGAGCCAGGATCCATCTCTTGGCAAGTTTGACTCCGTTTTCCGCAAGTGGTTTATCTTTTGGTTTATTGCTTCTTGCGGGCATTATTACGGTTCCAAAGTGCTCTGAGAAATCCTCGTAAGTACGATTTAGCACGGGCTCATATCTGTTTGCCGTTATCACCGCCGCTTTCAAATTGTCGGGTACGAGTGCTTTTGGACAGCATCCGAAATATCTAAGAGCATTATTATTCACTTTAATCCAGCTTGCTGTATCCTCCGAGAACACGGCTTCCGCATACAACTTCTGTGAAGCGCCCCAGACGAAAACAAATATCTTAGTAGGTATTTCTTTCCCTGTGAGCATATCTATTATCTTCAGGCTGTCTCCAAAATCCAAGAAAGCTTTTTCTCCGGCTTTATGTTCTTGTCTCATGCTGTAGTTTACGCTGCCAAGATATTTTCTTACTTGTTCGCTGAACCAGCTGTATTGATAACCAGCCGAATTTTCTTGTTTGTACTCTTCCCAGAGTAAAGAGAGGGTTACATTGGGACGTTTAAGCTCCTCGAAAATGTACTGGAAGGGAATTTGAGGTATATCTTTCGATTTGGCAGGTTCTTTAGGAAAGAGTTTTAGTTCCAATTCTGCTTCGGTA
>CAIWMA010000385.1 GCA_903913645.1 uncultured Bacteroidales bacterium
GATCAGCTTACAACCGATTATTCGACGGTAGATATGATAGTAGTGGATGGTTTGTATGCCATTAAGACAGAAGGCATCGATCTGAGTATTTTCATTGAACTTACGTATCATGAAACCAAAAAAGCTCAGGTTGTTCGTGGTAAAGAGCCCCAGAATGAATACCGCATGGCTGTTCTTGAACAGGAACACCAGATGGTGCAGGCACTGAAACCTAAGGCCGATATTCTGATTACAATGGAGTACGAAGTTAAGATAGTGAAAAGTAAAAAGTGAAAAACGAATAGTGAAGAATTTGAGGGTGACCCAGAAAGAGTACCAGGTTCATCTCATCAGTTAATCTTGATAAATAAAAAACGGCTCCTTATGGGAGCCGTTTTCAGTTACATTTTAATTTCGTCCTGGTTTTTATTCAAAAACCTGTAATCTGTAAGCTGGTAGGAGTTTACCGGAGCCAGGTTAATCCATTTTTTATATTTAAAATACCATTTCCATTGAATGGAACGGAATAAACCGCCTTGTTTCAGGAATGCATAAACAAACGGATGTGCATTTATTTTCAGATATTCTTCATTCTGATCCTGCAGTAGATACTGGATATTGTTTTCGATTTCATCGGTAAGCAGAATACTTGGTTTAATCTCGCCTGTACCTCCGCAAGAAGGGCATTTCTCGAGTATGGCCACATTAGTTTCCGGACGAACACGCTGGCGTGTGAGCTGAACTAATCCGAATTTGCTTGGAGGCAGAATAGTATGCTTGGCATTATCTTTTGCCATTTCATCCTTTAACCGCTGGTAAAGTTTCCTGCGGTTCGTACCCTCGTGCATATCAATAAAATCGACTACAATAATACCACCCATATCGCGCAACCGAAGCTGGCGGGCTATTTCATTGGCGGCTTCAAGGTTCACCGACAATGCATTTTCCTCCTGGCTGCTGTCGCTGTTTACTTTATGCCCGCTATTTACGTCAATTACATGAAGTGCTTCCGTATGCTCAATAATCAGGTAAACACCACTCTTAATGGTAACAATCTTCCCAAAGGAATTCTTGATCTGCTTGTCGATTCCAAAATTATCGAAAATAGGTATTTTACCCTTATAAACCTTAACAATATCAACCTTATCAGGAGAAATAGTGCGGATATAATTTTTTACTTCTTCAGCTACATTCGGATCGTCAACATGAATATTATTAAACGATTCATTCAGCATATCACGCAGGATGGCTGATGTCCGATCGAGTTCACTGACAATTTTCTGAGGCGCCTTGGCACCATACATCTTTTGAGCTACCGATTCCCATTTCTGAACAAGGGCATTCAAATCGGCATCCAGGTCAGCCACACGTTTGCCTTCGGCAACCGTACGGATAATAACACCATAATTTTTGGGACGTATGCTCGAAATAAGTCTTTTCAGACGGTTGCGTTCTTCAGCGCTCTTGATTTTCTGGGAAATGGATAACCTGTTGCTGAAAGGAACCAGAACCAGGTAACGACCTGCGAATGAAATTTCGGATGAAATACGCGGACCCTTTGTAGAAATAGGTTCCTTCGCAATCTGAACCAGGATTTGCTGGTTAGGCGAAAGCACCTGAGAAATTTTTCCTGTTTTTTCAATATCAGGCTCACATTCAAACTCCTGCATCATGATCTGTGCATCTTTGCCAGTCAGTGCATTACGGGTATATTTCTGGAATGAATTTATTTGTGGTCCCAGATCGAGGTAATGCAGAAAAGCATCTTTTTCGTATCCTACATCCACAAACGCTGCATTAAGCCCGGGCATTATTTTCTTAATGCGGCCCAGGTATACATCGCCAACAGCAAAGCTGTTATTTAATTTTTCCTTATTGAGTTCTACCAATACCTTTTCTTCCAGAAGTGCAATATTGACTTCGGAAGCTTCGGCATTTATAATTAATTCTTTGTTTACCACAGCTATATTAGCTTTTCAGATATTTACACCATTGCACATCTAAATGCTTTGTAAGACGCATACAGATGTGAGGGTAAAAGTAAGTAAAAAAAATTTCATCACATGAAATAACACACGTTTCATGTGATGAAATCATAAAGTTTAATCGTGGTTACTTCTTCTTATGACGATTTTTGCGTAAACGTTTTTTTCGTTTATGCGTCGACATTTTATGTCTCTTTCTCTTCTTTCCGCTTGGCATGATTTACTTATTAATGATCGGGGATTCTAAAATTACTTTACTTTGTTCTTCACTTCGCTAACAAAAACTTTTGCCGGCTTGAATGAAGGAATGTTGTGAGCGGGAATGATGATAGTAGTATTCTTTGAAATATTACGGCCGGTTTTCTCAGCTCTTTGTTTCACTACGAAACTTCCAAACCCTCTGAGGTAAACATTTTCGCCATCAGCCATTGCTTTTTTAATAGCATCCATGAATGATTCTACGGTTTGCTGTACAGCAACTTTCTCAATGTTTGTTTTACTGGCTATTTCAGCAACGATTTCTGCTTTAGTCATTTTTCAAAATGTTTTAATGAATTGATTATAAATTTCTTAATGGGCTGCAAATATAGGGAGTTTTTTTAACTCACAAACGAAAGCGAAGTTTTTTTTGCATTGTTTTTCATAAAATCTGTGTTTTTTTTGCTTTCTTAAAAATATCTTTATCAAAACAGTTGGATTTTAAAAAATAATACTACTTTTGCAGTCCCTACCAAAGACGGTGTCGTAGCTCAGTTGGTAGAGCAACGGACTGAAAATCCGTGTGTCACTGGTTCAATTCCAGTCGACACCACCGAGAC
>CAIWMA010000386.1 GCA_903913645.1 uncultured Bacteroidales bacterium
CTGGGTCTTGATGATTTGAAACCATTTAATCCCAAAGAAAAAATTATAGAATATTTATTAGCCGGCGAAAATGACAAAAAACTTGTCAGCATGACTTTGGAAGATTTTGTCAATGAAACAGCGTCGGAATCGCCGGCACCTGGCGGAGGTTCTATTTCTGCTGCGATGGGTGCATTAGGAATTTCACTGGCCACAATGGTTGCCAATCTATCATCACATAAAGCAGGTTGGGACGATCGCTGGGAAGAGTTTAGTCGTTGGGCTGAAAAAGGGCAGTCGCTTAAAGATGAGTTACTTATGCTCGTTGACGAAGATACGCGTGCTTTTAACCGTATAATGGATGCATTTAGTTTGCCAAAAGGCAACGATGCCGATAAAGCTTTACGAACTGCAGCCATTCAGGATGCAACAAAGTTTGCGATTGAAGTGCCTTTCCGGGTTATGCAGAAATCATTCGATTGCATGGAAATTATAAAAGCCGTGGCCGAAACTGGCAATCCAAATTCAGTGACCGATGCCGGAGTTGGCGCGCTGGCAGCACGTTCAGCGGTTATAGGAGCATTCCTGAATGTAAAAATTAATGCCTCGGGTTTGCACGATAAATCTTTCGTTGAGAAAGTGCTATCCGATGGAAATCAATTACAGGGAAAAGCAATGGCAATGGAATCAGAGATTCTTGCTATTGTAAATTCTAAAATTTCCTAAACTACCTGTCGTCAGAATACTTCTGGTGCCACACAGGATACGGGATAACCGGTTTGCTTATGGCATCAAGGTATTCAACATCCTCAGGAGTAAGCTGCCAATCCGAAGCTTCCGCATTTTCTTTAAGTTGTTGTATGTGACTTGCTCCAACAATCACACTGCTTATGGATGGCTTCCTTAATATCCAGTTCAGTGCGGTTTGCGCAATGGTTTTATCATAATTTTTCCCGATTCGTTCGAGTTGCTCAACTATTTCAAAACCTTTTTCTTCGTCCACAGGCCAGAATTTCATGCTTGATGCCTGGCGATTGCTTCGGCGGGCATCGGCAGGAAGGGAAGAATTTCTCCTGAACTTTCCGGTGAAAAAGCCACCTGAGAGCGGGCTCCAGCATAATATTCCTAATTGTTGATCGATACACAAGGGAACCAGTTCGTGTTCAATGTCGCGTGCACCGATTGAATAATAAAGTTGTGTGGTTACAAACTTTTCAAGGTTCATCTTTTGCGAAATGGCAAGCGCTTTCATGGTTTGCCAGGCTGTAAGGTTGGAGCAGCCGATATAGCGGACTTTCCCGCTCTGTACCAAATGATCCATGGCCCGAAGGGTTTCTTCCATAGGAGTTCCCGGATCGTAGCTGTGAATCTGGTATAAATCTATATATTCCGTTCCCAGGCGGCGGAGGCTGTCCTCGCAGCTCTTAATAATATGGAACCGTGAAAGCCCGGTATCGTTAGGTTTATTGCTCATCGCAAAGCGGACTTTTGTCGCTACTATTGCATCTTTTCGGCGGTTGCCAAGGGCTTGCCCTAGCGTCGATTCGGATATGCCACCGGAATAAACATCGGCTGTATCGAAGAAATTTATTCCAAGATCCAGAGCCGTAGAGGTAATCAAGTCAGCATCCTTCTGTCCAACTGTAGCCAGTTCATTCTTAATTGCATCTCCTCCAAAGGTCATTACACCCAAACATATTTCTGAAACTTTGAGGCCTGAATTTCCCAAATATCTGTATCTCATAACCAATAATTTTATAAAATTTCATTCAAAAAAGCGAAAATTATTCCCCACTAAATTAGCTGTTTTCTTAATGCTTCAGAAAAGGGTAGTTCCTTTAAATCATATATAAATGGGTGAAATTAGATGTGCTTTAATATAATTTAATATAAGTTTGACTTATAGCAAATGAACATATGAATATGTTATGTTGTTGATATACAATAATTGTGTATC
>CAIWMA010000387.1 GCA_903913645.1 uncultured Bacteroidales bacterium
GTAAAAAATGGGCACCTCAAAAACTATGCGGGAACGATATTTCGTATGAGCAGTCTGTAAAATTATTCAACCAGGCTATATTGCAATTTGCAAAAAGTAAAATTACAGCACAGTCGCCTGTCATCATTGTTGACCAGTTTACAGGAATAATTCCTGACACCGATATGTATGATGATATTCACCCGAATACAATTGGTGAGAAAAAGATGGCCGAACGCTGGTTAAAGGCAATGAAACCTTACCTGAAGAAATTGAACTGATTCAACCAGCCATGAAGAAAATCATATTTTTATTTGCGATTTGTTTTTGCAAGCTTGCCTCCGGCGCAATTACTTTTGCTTCCATCATTGGAAACCATATGGTGCTGCAGCAAAAAACAACCATAACACTCTGGGGCTGGTGCGATCCATCGGAGGAAATTAAAATAAAACCAGGTTGGGATACAACGACTTACATTACAAAAGGTGATAACGCTGCAAACTGGAAAATATCCATTCCTACTCCGGAAGCTGGCGGTCCTTACTCAATCCGTTTTTCAGGATATGAAACGGTTACTATTAACGATGTGCTGATTGGAGAAGTATGGCTATGTGGCGGGCAGAGCAACATGGAATTTAGTGCAAATAAAGGCATTAAGCAAGCCATAGAAGAAGCCCCAAACGCCAATAACAGCAGCATCCGCTTTTTTTATGTAGAAAAAGCAAGCAGTAACGTGCTGCAAAACGACTGCAAAGGCGAATGGAGAGTTTGTACGCCCGAAGAAATGAAACGCTTCAGTGCGATTGGTTATTTCTTTGGAAAGAAATTACAAAATGAATTAAATATTCCGGTTGGTTTAATAGGGGCCAACTGGGGCGGCACACCAGCCGAAGTTTGGACTCCTGCGGAATTAGTTGAGCAGGATAGTTTGTTGAAGCAAAGCAAAGGTAAGTTGTGGTCATCGGATGAATGGTGGCCTGTGCAGCCTGGTATTTGTTACAATGCAATGATTAATCCGATTTCTCATTTTGCGATGGCAGGGGTAATCTGGTACCAGGGAGAAAGCAATACCGATGCAGCCTTTACGTACGAAAATTTATTTTCTACTCTTATTCTATCCTGGAGAAAAGCATGGCAAAAAGAATTGCCATTTTATTTTGTACAAATTGCGCCTTCAGCACATTACCAGGGAAAATACACCGGGGCCTTGCTGAGAGAAGCACAAACCCAATGTCTGGCTTTATCTAAAACGGGAATGGTAGTGATACATGATTTGATAACTGATATCAATGAAATACACCCACAGAATAAAAAGGATGTTGGGATTCGATTAGCAAACTACGCGCTTTCAGAACAATACCATAAAGCCGGGATTCCTCACAAAAGCCCTCTCTTTAACAGCATGCAGCTCAATGGCAGCAAAGCAGTTATCAGTTTTACCAATGTTCTCACAGGACTGAAAGCCATTAACGGCGCTCCTACATGCTTCCTGATAGCGGGTGATGATAAACTGTTTTTACCGGCCGAAGCGACCATCAGCGTTGATAAAGTCGTTGTCTCGAATAAAAGTATAAAGCATCCGGTAGCGGTTCGTTTTGCGTTCAACAATACCGAAATTCCCAATTTATTTACCAATGAAGGCTTGCCTGTTGCCGGTTTCAGAACGGATAGCTGGGAGATAAAACCATAACCACATAATAACAATGTAGCCTGTATGGAAAGGAGGGATTTTGTAAAAGAGATAGCATTGGGTTGCCTGGCAGTAACGGTTTCGCCTTTATTGATGGGGCAGGAAGAAGATGCAGAATATTCTCCCTTTCTGAAAATCGCGATGAACAGCGATTCGCCTCAATTCGATTTCTTTTCCATCGATTCGCTAGGCAAAAATATGCTCGTTGAAAATGTGATTTTGCACGATGCAGCATGGGTAACCGATAAACTTACTTTAAATAAGAAAAGGAATAAAAGCATTTACCTGAGAAATGAAAAGCCGGTTTGGGATATAATCATCGGCAACAAATCATTTGTACTTAGCTCCGATTATCAGAAAGGTTATAAGCAGTCATTTCTATTTAATATTGAACAACATGCCAACCACGCAACTTTATTAGGTTTGATGGATGGCGATGATGATATGATCAGCCTGCCTGCTGTTTTACATATGCCGGATATGGGTACTTTACGGGTTACCTGTAATGTGGCTGGTATAGCAGTCAGAACTTCAGCTATGCGGTTTATAGAGCATCCATACGTACGACTGGAATTCCCGGCGGCTGATGAAAAAAACAAAAAAATAACGTACACTTTTGAAGTAGTAGTCATACATCCTGTTGTTAAAGGAATTGATGATGACAGCCGCTATGATTGTTTTCGCAAGAATTTCATCAGTATTTTTCAATTAAACCCGTTTCTTAAAATTTTAGCCAACAATACAGCCAGCGATGCGTGTGCGTTTACATTATTTAAATATGCTACTGTAGCAGCGTACACACCACCATTGGCCAATGGCTTGCAGGCAAATGATCTCATCCGTATGACTCTCGACCGTTATCTTGCAGGTAAAAAAGGCTACGGTATTTTAGGATACGATTATGATAAAGAATGGGTAATTCCTGAAACCGAAACTACCTGTCATTCACTGGATTCCTATCCATCCTTAATGATGTCTGCCTGCATTTACACGTTAAGCAGCAAGGATGTGGTATGGTTTTCAAAAAATTATAACGGGATAAAAGCATGGGCTGATAAAATGCTGGCCATGGATAAAGATCAGGATGGTTTACTTGAGTTTTGTTTATCAGGAAACAGCGGTAGCTGGAAAGGCGACAAAACACAGCGGCCTGCAAACTGGTGGGATACTATTGGATTTGGACATAAAGATGCCTATTCCAATGCACTAGCGTACAAGGCACTAGTGTTGTTCGAAGAAGCTAATCGTAAATATGGCATTGATAGCGAAGCTGATTTTTATAAAGCCAAAGCTGAGAAATTAAAATCCGTTTATACCTCAACATTCTATAATCCTGATACAGGCATTCTGGCCGGTTGGAAAAGTGCCGACGGGAAATTGCACGATTATTATTTTGTTTTCGTAAACACTGTTGCCATAAGTTACGGATTGATTGATGACACCCTGGCCAACA
>CAIWMA010000388.1 GCA_903913645.1 uncultured Bacteroidales bacterium
ATAAGAGACCCGATAGTGAAAATGAAAATAGCAGCTCTCGTCTGTGGGATGTTTGGGATTATGGCTGCTTCGTATGGAAACATGGTTTTAGGGCAAATGCCGACCAGCGTTTTAATCTATATGTCGATGGCAATAATACTGAATTCCGAAGTTTTTGATGCCGATGCAGCTAAAGAAAACCAGGAGATGAAAGTATTAGCTTGAAAAGTTAAATGCTTTCTGCAACTACAATAGTTTGGACAAATTAATAAAATGGATATGGTTTTATTTTCGAAAACATGAAAGTCAATCAGCTAAAAGCCGGAGCAGTATTATCCTATGTCATATTGGGATTGAGCAATGTGGTTGGCTTGCTTTATACGCCATATATGCTGCGTATGATGGGACAAAGTGAATTTGGCCTGTATTCGCTTGTCGGTTCTGTGGTTGCATATCTCACTATTCTGGATTTGGGTTTTGGAAATGCCATTATAAGATACACCGCGAAATTCAGAGCCGAAGGAAAAACCGATGAGCAATATTCCATGTTCGGAATGTTTATTGTCCTATATTCGTTTATCGCTCTTTTAGCGCTGGCGGCAGGCTTGGCTTTGTATTTCAATGTGGAGGCAATTTTCGGAAACGCCATGTCAGCAGATGAGTTAGGCAAGGCCCGTATCCTCATGTTATTAATGGTTTTTAACCTGGTATTCACTTTCCCTTTCAGCATATTCGGTTCAATAATTACCGCTTACGAAGATTTCATTTTCCAGAAAGTAGTACAGATCGTTCGAATTGTTCTCAATACCTTGTTAATGGTTTTGCTACTCAAATTTGGGTATAGGGCCATCGGAATGGTTGTGTTGATTACTATATTTAATGTTGCTTCTCAGCTGGTTAACTTCTGGTATTGTAAATACAGGATTAAAGTCAAGTTTTACTTTAATAAATTTAAATGGGGATTTCTAAGGGAAGTTGCAATGTATTCATTCTTCATTTTCCTGAATGCAATCATCGACAAGATTTACTGGAGTACAGGCCAGATTGTACTTGGTGCTTTTGTAAGTACGGCCGCTGTTGCCATATTTGCCGTAGGCATCCAGCTTGAGAATATGTACATGAATTTTTCAACTGCTATTTCGGGTGTTTTTCTGCCCAGGGTAACAGCCATGACTACTTATGAACAATCAAATAAGGCGATTTCTGATCTGTTTATCCGCACAGGCCGGATCCAGTATATTATCATGGCCTTTATACTTACCGGTTTTATAGTTTTTGGCAAGCAATTCGTCATCTTATGGGCAGGTCCAAATTATGCTGATGTATACACAATCTCTTTGCTATTCTTCATACCGCTCACAGTACCACTGATTCAGAATCTTGGGATTACGATTTTGCAGGCACGAAACAATGTACAATTCAGGGCATTGCTTTACATAGTAATAGCTATACTCAGTTTAGGATTACAACTTTTGGTTGTTAAAAAGTATGGTGGTATCGGTTGCGCTGCCGCAATCTGTATTGCGATTGTAATTGGGCATATCATCGTCATGAATATCTATTACTACAAAAAACAGGCAATCGATATTCCTAAATTCTGGAAAGAAATCGCTAAAATGTCAGTTACTCCCTTGATTCTCGGCAGTGGAGCATATTTCCTGATGAGTCTCATAAATGTAAATACGATACTAACCCTGGGTCTCAGCATAATCTTGTTTTCACTTATTTATTTGCCAGTATTTTGGTTTGTCGGCATGAATGAATCGGAACGTGAATTAATGAACAAACCTTTAAACCGTGTATTGAAAACACTGAAAATAAGGCGATAAACATCTATGGCAATGATTAAATTTCATTAACAGGAGTATC
>CAIWMA010000389.1 GCA_903913645.1 uncultured Bacteroidales bacterium
CTAATATGTTATTTATGTGATATTTAAACCTATTTTACCACGTGGTATCATCTGTAATTTAAATTGAATACAGATGAGTATTCGCCTGATAACTTTCAAAAATCACTTAGTGTAATATACATACTTACTGTAAAACAACACAAATTGCCTTCAAAAACACCGTGCAATTGAAGGCATCGGGAATAGATTTACTTTCAATCTCCAGGGTATCGTACATGCATTAATGTTGTATCATGAATATTTAATATTCACTACATCAATACCACATCAGGTGTCATGCAAACTACTGTTTAACAATAATTTACTCCTAATTTACTTTAATAATTTTAAATCTTATTCTAAACATTCGCCATTTCGGTTATGCCAGTGGTAAACAGACCAGTCTCTTGCTAAAGTAATTAACAGATGTTTCTTGTAAAAGCCAATATCATTGGAATTGGAATTGAAAACAGGAACCCTTAACTACTTTCATTTATAATAAGTATAAATAACTGGCTGGAATACAAATTTCTCAAAATATTAACTAATTTTGTTACCCGAATCATGCAAACTGTCAGGCATGATTTGATTATCCTCAAACACCGGGATTCATGGAAACAACTCTGTACATTCCAACCCTATTAAAAAGCTACAGACGCTTATTCGAGTGCCTGATGTTTTATAATTAAGAATTCTCTCCCCTTTATTACTTCCTGCCGAGTGATATTTATTCGCAATTTATCAAGCGGATATTTCAAATTCCCTGTAACACCTTTTCGTATAAAAAATTCAAAAAAAGTATTCCCATGTTTGAAAAAATAAAACCTCATGCTATAGCACCTGAACGGGCGGCAACTGCCGAAGGCAATTTCTATGAACCTAAAAGTGCCAGGATTGGACCGGGAATGAATGAGCGTATTCAAAAACTCCGTAAATTGAGTTTCGAAGCAGAGCCAACCTTATCTATTGAGCGGGCTCTTCATGAAACTGAATTTTACAAAGAGAACTACGGAAAATTCTCTATCCCGGTACTTAGGGCGTCAAACTTCTTGGATCATTGCCGGAAAAAGACTATATATATAGGTGAAGGAGAATTAATAGTTGGTGAACGCGGGCCGAAACCAAAGTGTGTTCCGACTTTCCCTGAACTAACCTGCCATAGCGTGGAAGATTTCCATGTACTGAATACCCGTGATATGCAGCGCTACACCATCAGCCAGCAGGATATTGATATTTACGAAAATGAAGTTATTCCCTACTGGCAAGGCAAAACCCAGCGCGAACGTATTTTCAGCCATGTTCCTGAGGAATGGAAAGCGGCATACGAAGCTGGTTTGTTTACTGAATTTATGGAGCAACGCGCCCCCGGGCATACTTCCCTCGATGGAAAGATTTACTACAAAGGAATGCTTGACTTCAAAAAGGAAATTGCCGCAAACCTGTCGCAACTGGACTACATAAATGACGCCGAAGCTACGGATAAGGCTGAGCAATGGAAAGCGATGGACATTTCGTGCGATGCGGTGATTGTATTCGCCGAACGTCATGCTGATCTGGCTGAAAAACTTGCTTCAACAGAAAATGATCCGGACAGAGCAGCGGAGTTATTGAAAATCGCTGAAGTCTGTCGTTGGGTACCGGCTAATGCTCCGCGAAACCTTTGGGAAGCCATACAGATGTATTGGTTCGTTCACCTTGGAACAATTACTGAACTGAACGGCTGGGATGCCATGAACCCGGGTCATTTCGATCAGCACCTGGCACCGTTTTATTCCAGGGAGATTGCCGAAGGAACACTTACCCGCGACGAAGCCAAGGAACTGATTTCCTGTTTCTGGATCAAAGTGAATAATCATCCTGCCCCGCCAAAAGTTGGTATCACAGCCCGCGAAAGTGGAACATATAACGATTTCACCAACATAAATATAGGTGGATTAAAAGGTGATGGAACCGACGGCACCAGCGAGGTTTCCTACATTATGCTGGAGGTGATTGAAGAACTTCATGTTCTGCAACCAGGTAACTCAGTTCATATCAGTGCTAAAACACCTGATAAATTCCTGCACGCCGCTGGTCATGTAATCCGGCAGGGACATGGCTATCCTTCGGTTTTCAATCCTGATATTTATATTCTGGAGTTATTGCGCCAGGGCAAATCATTGCAGGATGCCCGCGAAGGCGGTTGCAGTGGTTGCATCGAAGTTGGAGCTTTTGGTAAAGAAGCGTATCTCCTCACAGGCTATTTAAATGTCCCTAAAATTCTGGAAGTCACACTCAACAATGGAATTAATCCTGTAACCGGGGAAATAGCAGGAATACAGACCGGCGACCCACGTAATTTCAAATCGTATAAAGAGCTTTATGAGGCCTTCCTTCAACAACTTCGGTTTGTTGTTGATCAGAAGATGAGGGTAAGCAATTATATCGACCGTATGTTTGCAAAATATGCCCCGGCTCCCTTCCTGTCGGTGGTAATTGAAGATTGTATCAGCAAAGGCAAAGATTACTACGATGGCGGACCGCGGTATAACACAAGTTATATACAGTGTTGCGGTTTGGGAACTGTAACAGATAGTCTGGCAGCACTAAAAAAACATGTTTTCGAAGATAAAACATTCAGCATGGACCGGGTTTTAAATGCTGTTCTGAAGAATTTTGAAGGGGAAGAAATGTTGAGGCAAACCATCATAAACCGGACTCCATTTTTCGGCAACGACGACGATTATGCGGATACAATTGCCGTTAAAGTTTATGATGATCTTGTTAATACGATCGATGGCAAACCAAATATCAAACCAGGTGGAAAATACCATCTGAATATGCTTTCGACTACTTGCCACGTTTATTTTGGTAAGGTTATGGGTGCAACCCCGAATGGCCGCATGGCTGGGAAATCAATATCTGATGGCACTTCGCCTTCACACGGTGCTGATACTCACGGTCCTTCGGCAGTGGTGAAATCACTGACCAAAATCGATCATGTAAAATCAGGCGGTACTCTGTTAAATCAGCGTTTTCTGCCTAGCCTGATGCGAAAAGAAGAAGATATCCGTAAACTTGGACACCTTATCCGAAGTTACTTTACACTCGGAGGACATCATATCCAGTTTAATATTGTAGATACAGCCACATTACTTGCAGCCCAGGCTTGCCCTGAGGATTATAAAGATCTGCTGGTGCGTATGGCGGGTTACAGCGATTATTTCAATGATATGAATGCTGATCTGCAGCAGGAAGTGATTGAGCGTACTGAAAATGATTCGTTTTGAGAGAGTTGGAAGACAGAAGTCGGAAGTCGGAAGCCGGGAGTAAGGAGTAAGGAATAAGAAGTAAGGAGTAAATTTCAGATTTAGTCTTCCAACTTCCAGCCAAATCATTACTTCAATCTAAATATTGGCAGAATCAACAAATATTCACACATGCCTGAAAGCCTGATTTTTGATATAAAACGCTACGCTATAAACGATGGCCCTGGTATCCGCGTGGTCATCTTTTTTAAAGGCTGTAACCTTCATTGTGCATGGTGCCACAATCCGGAAAGTATTTCACCGAAGGTTGAAAAAATGTATGCCCCGGCAAAATGCATCAAATGCGGAACTTGTGTCGAGGTTTGCCCTGAAAATGCCATAACATTGACTTCAGAAGGAATTATCACCGATCCTGATTTGTGTAAGATGTGTGGCAAATGCGCCGAAGTATGCCCGACAAAAGCGATCGAAATGTCAGGAAAAGTGATGTCGGTAGCTGAGATCATGGATATCATTGAGAAAGAGCGCATTTTTTTCGACCAGTCTGGCGGTGGTGTTACATTTTCGGGCGGGGAACCACTGGTTCATACAGAGATGCTGATCCGGTTGCTTGTTGAATGTGGCAACAGAGGCATACACCGCGCCGTTGACACAGCAGGCAATGTAAGTACCGAAACCATACTTGAAGTTGCCAAACGAACTGATCTTTTCCTTTATGATTTAAAAGTGATGAACTCAGATTTACACAAGGAATGGACAAATGCAGGAAATCAGAAGATTCTATATAATCTGAAAGCTATTGCCGAAGCAGGAAAACACATTATAATCCGGATTCCACTGATCGGCGGCATTAATGATACCGAGGAAAATATTGAACAAACTGCAAAATTCATTTCTGAATTAGCCGGCGAAAAAAAACTGGTTCACCTCCTGCCCTATCATGCCATTGCTGAAAACAAGTACATGAAACTTGGAAAATCTGATGATTTTGAAAAACTGAAGGAACCGGGTAAAGAAAAGCTCGAATGGGCGGTAGCAAAATTTGGGGAATACGGAATTTTGGCAAGTGTCGGGGGGTAGGGAAAAGTGAAAAGTTAAAAGTTAAAAAAAATGAATCCTGGATGTTTAAATAATGTTATTTCATAAGCATGAAAAAGCTAAATCAATTAATTCTGATCTGCCTGTTTGTAATTTCAATTTCAGTCGTAAATGGACAAAATTTGAAATTTACCCGCCAGGATACTTTGAGGGGAACAATTACAAAAGAGCGGATTTGGTGGGATTTATCCTATTATCATCTCAATGTAATAGTTGATCCTTCGGATAGTTCGTTAAAAGGGCAAAACACGATAAGGTACAAGGTATTGTTGCCTTCTCAACTGATGCAAATTGATTTACAGGAACCCATGAGGATTGCAAAAGTATCACAGGATGGCAAATCACTGAATTTCAGAAGAGATGGCAATGCATATTTTATTGATTTAACAAAAAAACAAACTGCCGGCAATTTCAATGAAATTCAGATTGATTTTGGAGGTAAGCCACAGGTAAGCAAACGCCCCCCATGGAGTGGTGGCTTATCCTGGAAGCGCGATGCCAATAACAATCCCCTGGTTGTAACCACCTGCCAGGGCGATGGAGCAAGTCTGTGGTGGCCTTGCAAGGATCATCAGTACGACGAACCCGACAGTGTTTTAATTACCGTTACCGTTCCCGAAAACCTGACGGATGTTTCAAACGGCAGGTTACGCAGTGAAATCACAAATGCTGATCATACAAAAACATTCAACTGGTTTGTGTCAAGCCCAATCAATAACTATTGCATTAACCTGAATATTGGCGATTATGTCCACTTTGGTGAAAAATACAAAGGCGAAAAAGGAATGCTTGATTGCGACTATTATGTGTTAAGCTATAACCTGGATAAGGCAAAACTTCAGTTTAAAGAAGTGAAAAGGATGCTGGATGCGCTCGAATACTGGTTTGGGCCATACCCGTTTTATGAAGACAGCTACAAACTGGTTGAAGTTCCCTATCCGGGCATGGAGCATCAAAGTTCGGTTACCTATGGAAATGATTATAAAAACGGCTATAAACAAACGGATGAAAGCAATACCGGATGGGGATTCAAATTTGATTTCATTATCGTGCACGAATCGGCTCATGAATGGTTTGGCAACAGTATCACAACTAAAGATGTAGCTGATATGTGGGTTCACGAAGGTTTCGGCGCTTATTCCGAAAGTCTTTTCCTGAACTATCATTTCGGGAAGCAAGCCTGCAGCGACTACGTAATAGGCACACGTGCCAAAATAAGGAACGATAAGCCGATAATAGGACCTTACAACGTAAATACCGAAGGATCGCACGATATGTATTATAAAGGTGCAAATATGCTTCACACGCTCCGACAGATTGTCGACAACGACGAAAAATTCAGAAGCATGGTGCGTGGACTCAGTTCAACTTTTTATCACCAGACAGTTACCACGCAGCAAGTCGAAGACTATCTTTCTCAATCTGCAGGCCTCGATTTGACGCCATTCTTCAACCAATACCTGCGTGATACCCGTATACCGGTGTTCGAATATAGCCTGGATAAAAATCAACTACGGTATCGCTGGAATAATTGCGTGGACGGTTTTACTATGCCAGTAAAAATTAAAGTTAATGATACCGTTAAATGGGTACAACCTGATAAGGATTGGAAGCAGATGGAAATTGAACCAGGCGCTAAGATTGAGACTGATATTAACTTTTATGTTGCGTCAAAAGATTTAAGTGCAAAGTAGAAGAATTTGTAAACCGAAATAAGCAGACCTTTCATCTTATATGTATTGCCAAAGTACTATCAGGTCTTTGCCCTCTCAGTAGCATTTGGTGCAACTACTTTATTATTCCATCTTCCAAATTAGAGACTACCTCTGGGTGTAACAATGTTCCATTTACACCCTCATATGCCATCCAAATAACGGCAAATCAGAATTAATCTTCCTGCCAATTAGAAAGTCCTGCTACCCCGTAATGTTGCTCAAAAACACATTTTGGCAGGAATTCCGGATATATATAAAATGGTTGAAGGATATGAAATCTTTCAACCATTTTATAAGTTCAGTTCGCAAAAAAAAAGCCCCCGATGCGGGAGCTTTCTTTTTTTAAAAGGATAAGCTAAGCTTAGTCTTTTATCAGTTTTTGAGTTGATTTTGTTCCATCAGCATTAACGAAGGTAACAAAATACAATCCTTTGCTGAGGTTTGTTGTATTGATAGTTTTGTTATTGGTATAAACTAAGTTGCCAACAACTTTACCAAGTGTGTTTGTAATGATAACCTTGCTTATATCCGAAGTTGAATTTACATTCAGTTCGTTACGTACAGGGTTAGGATACATCTGAATTTTACCAGCTTTGTTGTCACGGATTGAAGTTTCAACTCCGCCTACACCCCAGGTATAAATCAAATTTGCATTTCCAACAAAGTTATAGGTTCTGTCTCCTCCTGAATAAGGATCGCCTGTACCCCAGCCGGTGCCTAAGAAGAATTTGAAAGCAGCAACTCCATCAGCTAAATGCATGTTGATAGTATAGATACCATCGCCATCAGGATCAGCCATTTCGTTATTAGGATTATCACCAGGAGTATTCCAGGTACCATATACGCCACCTAATGCTCCGGAAATAAATACCCTGGCGCCTAATGTCCAGCCTGTTGCACCATTCATATCCACCTGTACAATTTGTGTTGGAGGAGTCATAGGAGTTGGATCGTTGTTCAAGCGAATATCATCAAAATAAATTGTGATATCATTGGCAAGGCCAACTGGATCGCTGAAATCAGGAAGGAAAGCAATAATAGGATAAGCGCCTGACATTGAACTGAAGTCGAATACCATATCTTCCCATTTGTCAACCTGGGTCTGGTCAGCTGTGCTGAATGCTTCAAGAACACCATCAGGTCCGCCTTCGATTTTGAATTTTATCGGGCTGATACGTGGTTTCAACACTTTTACGTGAACGTATTTGTTGGTGGTTACATCAATAGCGCTAGAATAATCGGCAATTTTTGACCAGAAACCATCCCATGGCAAACCATCTTTATCACGGTTGAATTTCATAACATAATCGCTCAGGTTAATTCCTGATACGTTAGGGTTTGGAGCTAATGTCATGTAACTCAAATCATTGATAGGATCATCAATCATGTAATTGATAGGAATAACCTCAAAGTTTTCGATTACCTGAACAGGAGCACTTCCAACAGCAGGATCGTTGTTTGCAAACATGTCATCAAAATAGATATCGATGTCATCGGTAAGGGTAACTGCTGGTTGTTCAAAGTCTGGAATCCAAACGATTTTTACATATTCGCCTGAAGCAGGAGTCTGAGTAACGGTCATATCAAAAACCACTTCTACCCACTTGTTTATTTCAGAAGCTTCAACCATTGGATAAGTATCGCCTGAATTTCCAGCTCCACCTTCAACTTTAAAATCGGTAGGGCTAACACGTGGTTTCCATACTTTTACGTGCACGTACCTGTTGGTAGTAATATTAATTGGTGATGTAAGAGTTGCATACCAGCCTTGGTAAGTATTTCCATCCTTAGCGCGGTGGAATTTCCCTACATAATTGCTTGTGTTGATCCCTGATTTATCAGGATTTGCAACTACACTCGTTTTACCAGTTGATCCCTGGCCAAAGTCATTCATTTTGATGCTTTCAAAATCTTCGATGGTTTGAGCCATCAGAAAACCTGAATAAACAAGCATCATCACTAAAATTAAGGTAAATTTTTTCATGGGTGATTGGTTTAGGTTAATAATAATTGAATTATCTGATCACAAATATAGTTGTTTTTTTAATGAAATTTTTTTTTTTGCAAATAATTTAAAAAATTTATGATTTTAAGGATATTTTTATTGATATGACAACTCTCGTCACGCTAATAAACAATTGAGTTGGCATTACGAAGAGCAAAATACGCTGAAAAAACGTAATGGCGATAAGCATAATTCAGGAATTAATTACTTATTAAACATTTGATTTTGTGCCAGATGTACTTTCATATATTGATTCTTTGGTTGTGTCTCTATTTATATTTGCCGTACATTATATATATTAAGAAATATAGTAAAAGGTGTAAATTAAGAAATTAGGTATTATTTTTTTTTCCAGGTATTCCAATCGCTAAAGCTGGATTACCACCAAGCGATGTTAGGTGCGCACCAAAGTATCTCAAGGTTGCAAATAATCATTGAATCAGGAAACAAAACTTACTAACCTTGAAACAACTCCATTTTGTGGACTTTAACTCTCACCTTGTTAAGGGCCATATTAAGACACATATTTACTGGACAATTTTGAATAACTCGAGACAGATTTAATCAAGAGTGTATTTCGGACTTTGGTTTTTCAATCAATCTAATTTAAAGTCTCCATGATAGTATTCCTTTAAAACCTGTTTACACAATCTACTTTAGGCTCCCTCTTTACAACCTCCAATTCCTGCATGTAAAATGTCATTTACGGCATGTAACACGTCATTTACGGCATGTAACTTGTCATTGCGGTCATGTAACTTGTCATTGCGGTCATGTAACTTGTCATTGCGGTCATGTAAC
>CAIWMA010000390.1 GCA_903913645.1 uncultured Bacteroidales bacterium
ATTGTATTAAATTTTTATAAATCTGATATATAATGATGAATATTAGACTATTATAAATAAAGGCACAGAATTTGTTTTGTTTTATATCAGTCACTTTTTAATGGTTATGTAAATATGTTTCTTTCATTACAAATTTATATACAAAAATAGTAACTCTTAATACTCATTAATCAATTGTACTACATTCTACTACCCATATATAGTCAACAAAAATCATATTTTAACAGTGATTACAACCTACTAAAATGAACAAGGAAAACGAACAAGTAAGCAAGTCAATGTTTAGAATCACGATAATGATTCTAACTATAATTACATATTTTTTATCAATCAAAGTTGCTCAATATTTTTTTAATCCAGCCATTGAGTACTCTTCCGAATATTTGACATTATTATTGTTAATGTTACCAGTTTGGTTTATTGGATTATCCAAAACGGATCTCCTGTTAATCTACAGAGTAAATCATTATCCTAAGCTTTTTGTCCAAAGCGTAAAATTCATTATTATTGCGACTGGTATCTTATTCGGATTGGTTAATTTATTAAATTTAACTGGCGTTTTTAAAGAATTCATATTTTTATTTGGTATTCTCAATCACGCTGTTATATGCATTTCATATGTTATGGCAAACCAATATTACATGAGTCGTCGCAGAAATGGAATTAATTTAAAAAACATTATTATTATCGCAGATGAGGAGAACGAAAGTTTCATTAATAATATAGCTAGTCAGCGTGAACTTGGATACAAAATCACAATGATTATTTCTGATTCCCAAAAACTTTATGACAAATATAGTCCGACTATCAAGGTTGTTAAAAAGACCATGAGCATGTCATGCCTTATAAAATCCCAGATTGTGGATGAGGTTTTTTACTGTAAAAATCACTTTAATTCTAGTGAAATTACGCATATAATGGATGCATGTAAAGAAGTGGGGATTGTTTTCCGCCTTAGTTCACAACTTATAAATAATTCGGCAAAACCAAGCGAAATACATTCTTTCAATCAAACTCCATTTATAACTTATCATAATAAACCTGCAAATGAATTTGCACTCAGTTGGAAATACATATTTGATTTTTCTTTCTCTCTCTTTGTTATTATACTTTGGATGCCAATATTTTTATTAATTGGTGTTGTCATTAAATTTACTTCGAAAGGACCTATTATTTTTAAACAAAAAAGGGTTGGACTTCACGGAAGAGAGTTTTATATTTATAAATTTCGCACTATGTTGGTAGATGCTGAAAAAATGCAAGCTCAACTTATGGATCAAAACGAAGTAAGTGGCCCTGTTTTTAAAATAAAAAATGACCCTCGTATAACAGGTGTAGGAAAATTCCTTCGTAAAACCAGCATGGATGAATTACCACAATTTTTCAATGTACTCAAAGGCGATATGTCACTTGTTGGTCCAAGGCCTCCTATTATGAATGAAGTTAATCAGTATAAACCATGGCAGCTTCGTCGCTTGTCTATGCGCCCTGGAATTACCTGTACGTGGCAGATTTTACCTCACCGTAATAAAATATCATTTGAAGATTGGATGAAACTTGATCTGCAATATATTGATAACTGGTCGCTGCAACAAGATTTCCTACTAACCTTCAAGACAGTTCGCGCAGTTATAATGGGTAGCGGACAATAAGAGAAAGCTCTCCCACCTTTCTGTTGAATTCACATAGAGTCAATATTTTAGTTTGTTTTCCTCTCTCTTTTTGATCAAATTTTGATCAAAAAAGGATCAATTTTCCTTATCGAAAAAATTGCAAGTCAGCTTGTTATTTATTTGATAAATGCATTGAACCCTTAACCAGACTTGTATCATATATTTTGTAAATTTGTCAATAAACTAATATCAGAGAAATTTTAAACCAATGAAACCATGAAAAAATCTACACTCGTTGCCATATTCATTATGGCTTTCTTTTTTTTAGTCTCTAACACCGTAGTTTTGGGGCAGACCTACACCTGGCAAGGTACTGACAATGCTGCCTGGACTGATGCCTTAAATTGGAATCCAACCAGGACGACCCCTTCTCCAACTGATATTCTTCAGTTTAATGATGGAACCACAAAAACTGTTACGGCGGTTCCTACCGAAACTATAGGCCAGTTATTGATTTCAAATAATACTGTAATAAATCTTCAGGCTAATGCTGCTATTACATTAACTATTGCAGGTTTGGCAGGTACAGATTTAGATATTCCTGCTGGATGTGGAATAAATTTAAATGCAGTTAATGCAATTTCAATTACTTTACCAGCTGGGTCAACGGGAAGCGTGAGTGGGGAAATAGCTTTCTCATCAACAGCATCAACAGCTCATCGCCTTATTGGGGTAGATGCTGGAGCAATCACCTTCAACAGCGGATCAACCTTTACTGCTGGAACATTTTTTTCAGGAAATCCATTCGGGGCGACGAATCTTAATTCGGTAATTTTTGGTTTAGGTTCAACCTACATTGCCAAAGCTGGGAGTAATCCATTTGGTGCAACTCAACCTGCAAGCGTAGTTGTTTTTCAGACCGGCAGCCTTTTTAAAATAATGGCTAACCTGACGCCTTCTTTTTCTGGCAGATCATATGCAGATATTGAGATAGACGCTCCTACTTTTACACTGATACCAACCGGAGGTTCAGCAGTTTCTATGGATAATTTGACTATTACAAATGGCACTCTAAATTTTAATGTTACAGCCACACCCGGGCATTCAATTAAAGGGAACATATCTATTGCTGCCGGTGCAGTGCTTAATTTTACTCCAGCTTCTGCCGGTATGGTTAATTTGAATGGTGGAGTTTCACAAACAATAACTAATAACGGAACATTAACATTTGGTGCTAATAGCTCTATGGTTATAAACAACACTGCAGGTGTTTCTGTAATCAATCCTGTTTCATTTAATAACCTGACACTTACCAATGGCATTGTTACTAATGGAGCCAACTTACTAACTGTAAAAGGCAATATTAATGGTGGTTCAGCCACATCATATATTGATGGCAAATTGGCAACCTTGTTCAGTACAGCTTCATCCAAATTATTCCCAATAGGTAAAGGCGGGAATTATAGACCTGTCACAATAAATTATACTGCGTTAGATGCTCCAAGCACAGTTATTGCAGAGCAAACTGAGACTGCACTTAGCGG
>CAIWMA010000391.1 GCA_903913645.1 uncultured Bacteroidales bacterium
ATACCCCGCAAGGTTGGGATGCACTCCATCTCCCGATAATGCAGCTTTAAATCCCTGCCTTTCATCCACTGTAGATGAAAAGTAATCGAGGTAGATGCAGCCGTTTTTATTCGAGTAGTCTTTTATCATCTTATTCAGGCTGATAATTTTTCCGGATGGCTGAAGTCCGGGTTTCCATGGATAATCAAAAACAGGCAGCACCGAGCTAAGCACAACTTTAATTCCGTTAGCCTTTGCCATTTCGCTCATTCCCATGATATTATCCATTATCATTTCTAGCGTTGAAGGGCCTGTATTTCCGGCAATATCGTTGGTTCCGGCAAGGATAACAACAACTGCAGGCTTGAGTGCAATAACATCAGCATGGAATCTTACCAGCATCTGTGGTGTGGTTTGGCCGCTGATTCCACGGCCAACATAGGGTTTGCCAGCAAAAAATCCGGGATCTGCATTAATCCAGCCATCGGTAATCGAATTTCCCATAAATACAATCCGGTTTTCACCTTTTGCAGGCGGAGCCAGTTTTGCATTGTCAGCACGGTAACGCTCGAAGTTTGCCCAATCCTGAGCGAAAAGAGAAGTTCCGGCGAATAAGGAGGCGAGAAGGGTGATGATTTTCATGGATTTCATAGTGAATTTGGGAATTTGAGTATTTCGGAATTTTAAAATTTGAGAATTTGAAAATGTAGGAATTTGATTGATTGCGAGATTTTCACAAGTTCTATTTCAATTTAAACAAATGGTTCCTGCTGGCTGAGGCAATGGAAACTTCCAAGACCCCAGATAATATCAGTGGAATCAATACCAACAACTTCTCTAGAAGGAAAACATTTCTGAATAATCTGCAAAGCTTTGTCATCATTGGCACTGCGGAAGGTTGGGACAATAACCGATTTATTTGCAATGTAGAAATTGGCATACGAACAAGGCAATCGCTGGCCTTCGTAAATCAATTTATCCGGCATAGGTAATTCAATAATATTCAATTGTTTGCCATTGAGTAATCGCATTTGCTGCAGTTGTTTCAAATTATGCTGCAGCAGGGTAAAGTTTTCATCGCTTTTGTTTTCTTCAATTACTGCCAATACAGTGTCTTCATTAACAAAACGAACTGTATCATCAATATGTCCGTCAGTATCGTCACCAACAATTCCTTCGTCAATCCACAGAATCTGATCAACTCCGTAATAATTGGAAAGGTATTCTTCAATCTGTGATTGATCCAACTTAGGGTTTCGGTTAGGATTTAAAAGGCAGGATCTGGATGTTAGCAGAGTTCCTTTTCCATTGAATTCAACAGAACCACCTTCCATCACTATGCCTGGATAAAAAACCGGTAAATTCATTTGTTTGCCGATCAATGTCGGAATTACGTCGTCCAGATCGAAAGGTGGATATTTATTTCCCCAGGCATTGTAGCCCCAATCAACAATTACTTTCTTTTGTGCAGCATCGGGATTGATTAGAAAAGCGGGACCGTGATCTCGGCACCATGCATCGTTGGTTTGATGAAAGCAGAATTCAATTTTTGATAAATCAACACCAGCTTTTTGTAAATGACGGACAGAAAAGGCTTTCATGGCTTCGTCAGCAACATTGATGCAAACTTTTTCGCCTTTGGTAAGTTCCTTGATAAACAAAGAATAAGATGGGAAAATGGTGTCAATCTTTCCTGGCCAGCTTTCCTCTTTATGCGGCCAACTTAACCAAGTAGCCGAATGTAAAGCATACTCGGCCGGAAATTTATACCCCAGTTCTTTGGGTGTCGGATGTTCGAAAATCATTGAGGCAAGGGGTATTTTCTAAATGTATGACCGAGTAAGTTTGGGAAGTAGTTAATAACCAAAATAAATTGAACTTCGATTAGTTGAAAAAATTAATCTTCGTCGATATATCTCTTGGTGATGGGCTGATACGAATCTATTCTTCTGTCCCTTAAAAACGGCCAATGGGTACGGTAACGATCGGTTTCACTCAAATCCAGTTCTTCAATATGCAATTCTTCTTTATCATCCGACGCTTCATACAAAACTGTTCCGAAAGGATTGCTAACAAAGGACCCGCCCCAGAATTTCATGGCTCCATCCTGTTCCATCCCGACACGATTTACACTTACCACATGAACAGCGTTGGCAACCGCGTGGCTTCTTTGTATAGTTTGCCATGCATTGTGCTGTTCAATATTTGTAGCTTCGTCTTGCGAAGTAGCCCAACCTATGGCCGTAGGATAAAATAAAATTTCGGCACCCATCAGCGAAGTAATGCGGGCTGCTTCCGGATACCATTGATCCCAGCAAATAAGGATTCCGATAGTGGCGAATTTCGTTTTAAAAACTTTATACCCAAGATCGCCAGGTGTGAAATAAAACTTTTCGTAAAAAGACGGATCGTCGGGAATATGCATTTTGCGGTATTTGCCCATGTTAGTTCCATCGGCATCCATCACAACTGTAGTGTTGTGGTATAAACCTTGCGCACGTTTTTCAAACAAAGAGGCAATAATTACAACTCCAAGTTCTTTGGCAAGAGCACTTAATATATTTGATGATGGTCCAGGGATGGTTTCGGCAATTGAGAAATTATCATGATTCTCTTCGTTGCAGAAATACAGGGAGGTGAACAGTTCCTGGAAGCAAACAATCTGAGCGCCTTTCGCAGCAGCATCTCTTGCTTTATCTATAGCTTTTTGGAGGTTTTCCTCTTTGCTTGAAGTGCAACTCATCTGCACAAGTGCAACTTTAACTTTAGGCATGCTTATAAATTGAGTAGTAAATTTCTATAAATAGAATTGCGCTTCAAATGTACAAAAAACCTGTAAATACACTCTGTTTGGAATATTGATATTATTATTGTGCTGTAAATCAAATAATTAAAGATTATGATTGTGTTCCAGTATGACCCGCCCGGTAATTTCTCCTTTTAAAATCTTTTCAATACTTAACTGAATTTCATTTAACGCTACTATTTGAGTATTAATGTTTTGAAAATCAGGTTTCCATTTGTTGGCAAGATTCTGCCATAATTTTAGCCTTAGAGGCAGTGGTGTTGTTGCTGAATTTACTCCTAGCAGGTTAACGCCATTCAAGATAAAAGGAAAAACACTGGTGTTCAGCAGGGGAGAAGCGACGTTTCCACAAGAGGCAGCATTGCCGTGCGTTTTAAGCGATTTCAAAATGGTTGAAAGCGTATTTCCCCCAACGGTATCAATGGCAGCAGCCCATTGCGGACGCAGAAGCATTCTGCCTGACAGGTCGTCAACTTCAGTTCGGCTAATAATCGTTTTTGCTCCTAAAATTCTAAGGTATTCGTGCTGATCGGCTTTGCCGCTGGAAGCTGTAACATCAAAACCAAGCTTCGATGCAATTGCTACTGAAATACTTCCAACCCCGCCGCTTGCCCCGGTAACAAGCAAAGGTCCATCTGCTGGCTTTTGGTTACAACGAAGAAGATGATGTATTGAAAGTGCCGCTGTAAAACCGGCTGTACCAAGAACCATGCTTTCTTTCAGGCTTAAGCTGTCAGGCAATGGAACCACCCATTCAGCAGGAACATTAATGTATTCGCCAAATCCACCCATTGTATTCATACCAAGGTCGTAACCTGTTATAATAACCTGGTCGCCAGGCTGGAATTTATCAGAATTGCTTTCAACAATAGTTCCGGCTGCATCAATACCCGGAGTATGTGGATAATGGCGTGTAACGCCTTTATTTCCTGTAGCCGAAAGCGCATCTTTATAATTCAGGGAAGAATATGCGACTTTTACAAGAACTCCGTTTTGAGTAAGATCATCCGTGGACCTTTGTATAATTTGATTTTTAAAAGAACCGTCAGATTCTTCGGTTACCCAAAATGTTTTGAAAGGGATGTTTTTCATCATTAGTTTTTTAAAACCACTAAGACATAAAGTGCACTAAGTAACACTAAGAAAGTGTTTAATTCTGAAAGTTAAGGTTTATCTCCCTGACACCTCTCACACTTTCTCATTATCTCTCAGTCACTCATTCTTTTTGTCTCTGAGTCTCCCCATCTCTCCATCGCTCAGTCTCTTAGTCTCCCAGTCTCTTAGTCTCCAAATCTCCAAGTCCCTAATCCTCATGCCTCCTGTCCATTTCTCTCTTGTTATCCTTTGTTTTCAGCGTTTCGCGCTTGTCGTACATTTTCTTGCCTTTGGCAATGGCAATGGTTACTTTACAGAATCCTTTTTCGTTGATAAACATTTCAACAGGAACAATAGTGAGCCCTTTTTCGCGGGTTTTCCCAATGATTTTTTTTAGTTCCTGGCGGTTTAAGAGAAGTTTTCGGGCTCGTTTGGCAATATGATTAAACTGGTTTCCGAATTTATATTCCGAAATATGAGCATTGAGCATATACAATTCGTCACCAGTAAAAGCACAATAGCTATCAGTAAGGTTAACTTTGCCTTCACGCACTGATTTGATTTCGGTACCAAGCAACATGATGCCTGCCGTAAATTGCTCGACCAGGAAATACTCGAAAAATACTTTTTTGTTCTTAATTGTGATAATGTTCGCCATACGCTGCAAAGGTAGGAAAAAATAGGATTTAGGGGTTAGGTTTTGGGATTTAGGGCTTGGAATTTGAGGATGAGGGAATTTTAAAATTGTAATTTATGCTCATCCGTTATTGTACCAGTAATTATCTGCCATTGCAATTGTAAGTCTGTCGAAGAGTTTTTCACCAAAGTATCTGCGGTTTAGTTTGTAACAGAATTCATCCAGATAAAGCTGTAAGTATTTTCCTTTGATTTTATGGTAAATGCCTAACAGAGTTCTCTTTGCGTTACTAATTGCAATATGCACCCAAGGCAATGTTTTAGTAGTTGTTTCTTTTGACGATTTTTCTGTGACATGCACTTCAACAAAGTTTGATATATCCACGTAGCTGGTACTTTTATCACTAAACACAATAGTCTTTTCAGTAATGCTTTCTTCGATGACCTGGTTAATCTCTTCTTTGAAATAGGATTCCAATACTTTCATCTTGAAATACCTACAATGATTTGATCTTTTGCCAGTTGCAACATCTTCTAACGGTGTGGATTCCGCCATGACAGCAACATTTACCTGTCTTTCGCTCCCTCTTCCACGTTTGAGTGATGTTCGGGATTCATTATCAATTTCTGTTTCAAAGCACCCTTCGTCAAATTCAACCATATCGGTTAACTTATATAAGGCATCTCTGTTCCCCATTGCCTTCCTGATCTTGTGCATCATGAACCAAATTGGTTCGTACCGTTTATGTTCCAGTTGCCTTTGTAACTCAGTAGCAGATAAGCCTTTCTTAGAAAAACTCATGAAAGCCATAGCCAAATACCACTTCCTGAAAGGCAATTTGGCATTTTCCATCATTGTTCCGCTGCGTAGCGTAGTTCGGAATCTGCATTCTGAGCACTGCCATTGCCATTTGCCCTGTAACCAATAATGATGTTTACTGCCACAACTTTTGCAAATAATTCCTTCTTGTTCCCGAATCCTCTTAAAATGAAGCCTGCAGCTAGATTCATCAGGAAATTCTTCGATAAATTTGATTAGATTCACGTCAAAATATTTTCAACAAGATAATCATTTTTTATTTTGTGGTACATTTATGGATGAGCAAATTAAATTATATATCTAAACAAAATGATCTTGAATATTAAACGTTTTTCATCTTTAGTTGCATTACTGTTATTCATTAATTGCGGTTTTGCGCAGAAATTCTACGCTGGAAGTATTACAAAAATTAGTGGAGAAGTTATAACAGGTTACTTAAGTCTTCCTAAAAGTACAACTGATAAAAGTATAGATTTTAAAGAAAGCGAAAAATCAAAAGTAAGAGAAATCAAAAGTGATTCAATACGGCTGGTCTCAATTCATACAAAAGGAGGTTCAACAAGCTCTCTCGAAAGGATCCAGGTTACAAAAAAGGAAAAAGGATATGCGATTTTACTAATCGAAGGCTTTGCTAATTTATATCTTGCCGGGGAGGGAGTCTCGGTAAACAAAGAAGGTAAATTTTCACCGTACTCATCTTTTGTGTCAGGCAGGGATTTACCTACTTTCAGCTACCTGGCTCTACGTAAAAATGAAAAGGTTGCATCAATAATTGCTGTAACAAGTAATGCTCCAACAGTTTTTGGATTGAATAATACATTCAGGGTTTTCGCTTCAAAATATTTTTCCGACTATCCTGAATTGGTCAGACGAATCGACAATAAAGAATTTACACACGACGATGTTGAAAAGGTAGTGAAAATTTATAATAAGCATATGGAAGATAACCAGAAAAAATAATTTTTTATAATTCCGGTTTAATTTTAATTGAGAGGTTGCCGTTAAGCAGCCTCTTTTGATTTGTGAATTTTCAACAATTATCCAAAGCAAAAATCCAAAACAAAATCTTCTATATTTGTAAAAAAAACTTCCGGTGGATATTTGGGTAAAAATAGTAATAGCTGCAATTGTATTGCAT
>CAIWMA010000392.1 GCA_903913645.1 uncultured Bacteroidales bacterium
ATTATTACAATAGTATACAATTAAGTTAAATTAATTTGAGCCTCATAAATAATAGATATTCAATAATATAAAAAATTGAATAGTAATTAAAATATTATTGTAATAAGTCGGATTAATCCATTTATGAGTGTAAATCTGGATTTTTACACTCACTGAGAGCCTAAATTTGGATTTTTACACTCATTGATAATGTGAAATAGCTTAAGACATTAAATCAAATAGTTACTCCCAATAATAGTGATCCTGAAATAGGAACATAACCTTAAATTTAAATTCGTATTTTATTTATACAAAATGGACTATTCTGCAAGATTCCAACCCGAAAAAAGAAGCACAATTATCAAAGGTATTTCATCCTTAATTGATAAAAATGTGCCTCTAAGATTATCTATCGTCTTTAATAATCAACGAATTTATTGCTACTCTGGCAAAAGGTGTGATATAATTCAATGGGACTACGCTAAACAACGACTTAAAAAGGGTCATAATGCACCGAATGGGCAAACCCCCACCGATTTCAATGATGAACTGCTACATATTAAATGGGTTGTTATGGAACTTTTTAAATCATACGAATTAAACAAAACCATTCCCACGCCTACTCAAGTGCGTGAAGATCTAAAGCGTAATATTAACAAAGAAGAAATAGAAATTATACCCCTGAAAGAATTCAGTTTCTTTCAATACTTCAAAAAGTACATTGATGAAGCCCCTGTCAGTCCAGGCCGTAAAAAGCATCTGAATACGACTTACAATAAAGTTTTTGCATTCAGACCTAATACAACTTTCGAAAATTTTAACACGCAATCTCTTGCTGATTTTCGTAAATTTCTTTTGCCTAAGTTAGGCAGAAATACACTCAGTTCTGAAATGAAACGTCTTAGGGCATTTTATGGGTATGCAAATAAAATGGGATGGACGACCAACTATCCTTTCAAAGATTTTTCAATCGATACAGAAGCCTATGGAGATCCGATTTTTATAACCCTTGAAGAAAGGGATAAACTTTTTGATGCAATAATAACGGATCAGAGATTGGCACATGTACGCGATATTTTTATTTTTCAATGTTTCATTGGATGTCGGGTTGGAGACCTGACTACATTAAAGCACTCCAACATCATTGATGGTTGCATCGAATATATAGCCGGAAAAACAGCAGATAATAAACCCCGCATTGCACGAGTACCATTAACAACAAAAGCGTTAGCAATTATTGCTAAATATCATATACCGAACGGCGATTTATTACCGTATATCTCTGATCAGAAATATAATGAATACCTCAAAGAACTTTTTAAAGCTCAGGAGATCAATCGTATGGTAACCAAACTCGATCCAAAAACACGCAAAAGTATCCAGGTCCCAATCTGTGATATTGCCTCATCCCACATGGCCCGAAGGGTCTTTATTGGAGGACTCCACCGTAAAGGAGCTAAAAATGAGATTATTGCCTCTATGTCAGGCCACGTTGAAAACTCAAAAGCCTTTGCGCGGTATTACAATATTAATAAAGAGGACCAAACACAAGCGATGAAGCTAATTCAATAGGCAATATCACAATCAATTTTTTTAGTCCCCAAAGAGGGAAAGATTGCTCTATAGCTTTTTAGAATTGCTTTGAATAATTTGATTGAATCAGCTCCCATATAATCGTTTTACCTTCTCTACGGTATCTTTCCCCTCAGCTTCGACGAATACCTGGACATACCGTTTTTGATCATCTCGCGCCTCACCTTCTGCATGAAGAGCCAGCAGGTCTTCTGCCGTAATCCCAGTTTGAGGCTCAACCCTGTGCTGGTTTTTATACCTTCCCTGTATGGACTCAGGTCGAAAAC